>JAYVYN010000187.1:0-9461 GCA_043784265.1 Gammaproteobacteria bacterium
GTGGCTGGCAATTGCCACAAGAGATTTTTCGCTTCGCTAGGAGATCGCGTAGCTTAACCCCGCCGCAGTCCTCGCAGCGTGCAATTCCAAGTTCATCATGTCTTGCTAGAGCTGTCAGTAAGAACCATGCATGTTCAAATGAAATTTTGATTGGCGCATGTAATTCGCAGTACGCCTCATAGGTCTGACATAGTAGGCTGCCTGAATCGAGCGACCCTAGGCGGTAGCTCGACTCGACGCGCTTAGGAGAACCACGTAGCAGGCCGTAGATGACAAATAGGCTAGTCAGTTGCGCGGCTTGAAAGTTTAGTTCCGAGTTGCGGAAGAAAAAAGCTGCTTGGCGGGGTGATTTACCTCGATGCCGCAATACAGTTTTTGTACCTTCAGTCAGGCAGTAGCTTCGATATAGCTTGCGAATGCGATCATCGCTCAAGCCGGTCCACTGACGAATCGTGAACGTGCGGGCTTCAAGGCGAATTAAGCGTAGAGCAAGATCTAAGCGTTGGCGGTCTCGAGTATAGCGATCGTCAGAAACTCTCATAGTCGTCTCCCTTATGTGCAAATCAGGTGATTTTGAGGACAAAAAGAATTTGACAAGAATTAATCACAAAGTTAGCGTACTTGCCAAGGGGTAATTTGAGGCAATTTCGAGTAATTTTAGAAATATGGGGAGCCGATCATGTCGGATGCCGCGATTAGTAGTTGGGGGAAGGGGACACTTCTATCTGTAGAAGCGTTGGAATCCTTGCATGATTTGAACTACCGATTTCTAAATTGGGCCGCCGAGCGGGCGGGTAGTTATTCGTTAGATTGGATTGGCGCCGACCTTAATGGTTTGCCCGCCAGGCTCGCCAGCCTATTGGCGCCTCTATCGCGGGGTGCTAGGGAGTCGGCGGCGCAGTGTCCCTACGCACTTTTCGATTTGCGTTTTCACGATCAGAGTTATTGGCACCAACGCCTTCGGAACTTCACTCTTTGGAGGGTTAGCGAATGCTCGGTGGATAGTGACACCGAGGATTTTGTACGACTGGCGCTATTTTTTAGTTGGCATGTGGCATGCCAGGCCCAATTTGCTGCGCAACTATTGCTCGGTATGAGTGAGACTACAGTCAATGATTTCAGGCGCTTGCGCGTCAATGAGGTCACCGCTCTGGTTGCGACTGAATCGATGCATCTGACCGCAAAATGGAGTCAATCTGGTGCCTATTGGAATGCGCTGGTGGGGGCCGCCGCCCGTCGCGATGCTTCGGGATTGCGCCGTGCACAGTTGTCCGGGTTGCAGTTGGCCGCTTTTGTGAAACTTGACGAACTACAAATGCCATTGCGGGCATAGGCCCTGGAGGCTTATTCTAGTGGGCTGCTATGCACGCCCTAGTTCTACGCCAACTGTTTAAGATCTATAGGAATGGTGTCCAGGCGCTCAAAGGAATCGATCTGACTGTGGAGGAAGGCGATTTTTTCGCGTTACTTGGCCCGAACGGCGCAGGTAAAACCACCGCTATTGGTATAGTGACGTCACTCGTCAATAAAACTAGTGGTGGGGTCGAAGTATTTGGCCATGACATCGACGTTGAGCTTGAGGTTGCCAAATCCTGTATAGGTTTGGTGCCGCAAGAAATAAATTTCAACATGTTTGAAACCGTATTCACGATCGTCGTGAATCAAGCCGGATTTTATGGAATTGCGCGGCCACTAGCCAAACAGCGCGCGGAACAGTATCTCAAACAATTGCAATTGTGGGATAAACGTAACTCAATTGCTCGTTCGTTATCGGGAGGTATGAAGCGACGCCTGATGATCGCGCGAGCTTTGATGCATGAACCCCGACTGTTGATTTTGGATGAACCGACCGCGGGTGTCGATATTGAAAATCGCCGCTCCATGTGGGAATTTTTACGCGATATCAATGCACGTGGCACGACCATTATCCTGACTACCCATTATCTTGAAGAAGCTGAAAATCTTTGTAGAAATATCGCCATTATTGACGGCGGTAGGATTATTGAACGCGATAGCATGACGAATGTATTGCGTAAGTTACAGACCGAGAGTTTTGTATTCAATTTGCGCAATTCCTGCAATAGTGTGCCGCAATTAACCGGTTTTTCTGCTCTGTTGTCCGATGATCACACGCTCGAGATAGAAGTCTCCAAGCATCAAAGCTTGAACGATATTTTTGCGCAGCTATCCTCGCAAGGTATCGAGGTTGCAAGTATGCGTAACAAGGTCAATCGTCTCGAAGAGCTGTTCATTCGCTTGGTCGACCATGGCGCTAAGGCCAGCGCGGCCACTACAAATTCGGTAAAAATCTCGTGAACATGCCTAGCTCGCGTGCAACCACCGAATGGATTGGCTTTAAGACCATCTTAATCCGCGAATTTAGCCGAATCGTTCGCATTTGGGGCCAAACCATCGTACCGCCGGCGGTTACCGCCACCCTGTATTTTGTTATTTTTGGGAGCCTTATCGGAAAACGCGTCGGGCAGATGGGGGGTTATGACTACATGCAGTTCATCGCGCCCGGCTTGATTATGATGACCGTGATTACGAATTCCTACGGCAATGTGGTGTCATCGTTTTTCGGCGCTAAATTTGGCAAGCATTTAGAAGAATTATTGGTCTCGCCCCTGCCTAATTGGTTGATTGTGTTGGGCTATATGGCGGGAGGCGTGCTGCGAGGAATGCTTGTGGGAACGGTGGTGACAGTGGTGGCTTTGTTCTTTACGCACCTGACGTTGCAACATGTATGGGCTATTATTTCTGCAGTTTTATTAACCAGTATGGCTTTTGCATTGGGTGGGTTCATTAATGCCATATTTGCCAAGAATTTTGACCAAATATCCTGGTTTCCGACTTTTGTTTTGACTCCGCTCACTTATTTGGGTGGAGTATTTTATTCAATTAAAATGTTGCCGGACTGGGCACATTGGCTCTCGCATGGCAACCCGATTTTATATATGGTAAGCGCATTTCGCTATGGTTTTTTAGGCACCAGCGACGTCGATTTACGGCTCGCTTATGCCATTATGGTGTCGGCGGTGGTGTTGATGTTCACGCTGGCGGTAAACCTACTGAACCGTGGCACTGGAATTCGTGATTAGGTTCGCCATCGTGTATTGTGCCGCCCGTTAAGCTAGTTAATTTCAAGGAGATGACGCATGACCGAAGAGAAGCAGCAAAAATTTACCGCTAAAGTTCGTCGAGGCCTCGTGTGGGTGCATACCATTGCCGCCGCGGAACTTGCCAAGAAAAAGGCGGAGACCACCGGTGTGAGAATCGATGGCTTTACTGCGAGCGAGCTTGCTGATGTCGAATCGGCGCTGACTTGGATTGCACAAAATCGCGAAATGCCGAGCTGAGGCTGAATTCGTCCGAGCGTTGAATTCTTAAAACCTCCGGGTGATGGCCCGGAGGTTATGTGCTTAAGTCTATTTTCGCTTCCAGCCGGAACCGTCGTGGTAGTACCAACCGGCCTTGGCATTCGCGATCCAGCGCTTGGCAAAAGTGGCTTTAATATCAGTGCTCCACTCCGGATGGCCATTCGCGCGGGCTATTTCTGCGTAAAGTGCGGCACGATCTTTGTTTTCATCAGCTAGCAAGGTGCGAACCACATTACGCTCGGCCAGCGCGATGCTGTTCGCGTCGCGGATATCCACCATGCCGTCAGCGGTGTATCCGATGGCACCCGAATCATAATACTGCCCAAGTTGGGCGTGACGTGATTTCATTGAATCGGTGATTTGCCGCACGGTGGGCGTGGAAATGTCTAAATCCGGTGCGGCAGCGGCGGCGTTGCTCACGAGTGTCTTTAAGATTCGGTCTAGGGTCAATACGACAAATCGAGTAGGCAGACTATTACTTCCAGGGTCGCTCAGATTTCTGCCAGTCGGGGATTGTGGCGTCAGTGGGGTGGCCGCCGGTTTCCCGATGACGTCGCCAATAATTTGATCAGCAGCCTTTTCGACTGCGGCGGCCGGAAAGTACACGTTGATTGTTACGCAGGCCGCTAGTAAGGCCGTTGCGAGGGTGACCTTTAATGCGAGATACTTCATTTCAACTCCTTTGACATAAATGTAAATATAATTATTGCTGTCTTTAAGATCATTGCGTTGTAACCGTTGGTTGCGAATTCGACAATTCCTTAAGACTCGCCACCAGCTTGCGCCAATCGACACGGCGCGAATCGCTGATTACATCGATCCGTGGGATGCCGCTACCTTTGACTAAATAGTAACCCGTTGCGTTTGGTTCTACACCATTCAACGTGCATACATCGTTAGCCAGGGTGCAGGATAATCCCAATTGTTGATAGTGAAATTCTTTAAAGAACCGAAGCGCGCCGCGTTCCAGTGCCGCCGTGGCGCCCTGGCCGCCACCAATACTGGAGATATTTTCCACCGCGCGCTGACTGATGAGTTTTTTAGAGCGATCACCCGGAGTGCTGAATAAACTGGCGTCAAAAGCGGTGGGTTCCCAGCCGACCAGATGCAGTGCTGCGATTCGGCCATTCAGTCGGCCGGTGATTTGCCCAAAGGAAAAGGCGCTGGTCACCGCCGCGAGATCCAGGCGGTTGATGCTGATATCGGCGTTAAGTTGTGGGCGGGCTCCGAAGGCGTCGCTCATGGTTAAATTGCCTACTGTGACATCACCATCGAAAATTTTTGCGTGTAGTTGACCGCCCAGAGTCATTCTGCCGTGCTCCACCTTAAGTTGCGGTATGGCCCCAGCCACACTGCCGGCGAATATTGGCCAACCAAACGCCTTGCACAACAGCGGCATGCTAAGCGGCTCTAATACGCCATCAAAGCGTACCGACATTTGCGCATCGCCGATGTGCCGCAATTCTAAGCTGCTAACTTTAAGCGCTCCATCAAGTACGGGAATTCGCAAGCCCTGCATAAGTTGAAAATCTGCGTCTTCAGTGACGAACTGAATTTTGGCCGATCCCCAACCGATTCCATAGGTATTAGCACTCTGCCAGCTCAGTTCGCTGGGGACAGTTGGGCGATGCGTACTATTCCATACGACATGGCCGTCCAATCCGTCGATGACAAGGCCGGCGACACGATCGCCTAAGTGCAGATCTTGCAGGACCAAATTGAGTGCCACGGGAACATTATTCGCGACCTCAAATTGGCCTTTGATAAGCCCACGTCCTTCAAGTTTGGAGAGCATGGTTCCCAGCAGTAGGCCGGCGCGAGTTTGTTGCGGGAGCGCGCCTAAATCAAATTTGGTTATTTGCGCGGACAATTGGATGGTTGGAGATTTTGTGCTGAAGTTGAGACTCGCGAGAGCATCGGCCGCTAACAGTTGGCCCAGATTAAGCTGCAGGCGATCAAACACCAGAGTATTGTTGCGCCAAGCGCTGGAAAAATCTGCGGATAGCGCAGCAGGGGAGCCCGCAGAAGATGCGGGCCCAGTGGGAGAAAAATTCCAGTACAGACGTCCTATAAGGAGTTCGCCGTGTGTACCCATCAGCCGCCCTTGCGCTTTCCAGGCACCAGACACTGAGTGTGCGTCGATTTTGAACCCCACTTGGAGGTTTTGCGCAGCAACAGTTCCAGCCGCGTTGCCCAGATTGAATTTTGAGATCTCGGCGTCGATATGCGCTTGGTTGAGGGTCTTGTTTCCCGACAGAAGCGCGTGCGCGTATGCAAGTCTACCGTCTAGGATCCAGTCCTTTGGCAGCGGGAGCTGCGTACCCCATTGTTTTCGAAGCTCCGCGATCGATAGGTTTGTTGCAGTCGCCTCGATTGACCAAGGGGCTTCGTGCCAGTGCTTTCGCCAAACGCCCTGTACGCGTATTTGGCCGCCCGCTAAGGCGATCGCGTTGCTGGAGAAATCTAACGCTTGCGTTTGAGGGTGCCAACGGATATCGGTGACCAAGGCCAGTGGCCCAAATTTTTGGAAATGCGCTTGTATTTTTGCACCGACACAACTGTACATAGGGGCTTTTATTTCAAGCGTTGGACAATAGATTTGCACGCTATGCGCGATACCTAGTTCCGGCCCGAGATCGAGCGTCGCAACTTGTACGCGCGCCGCCGTGCGATCTGAGTTGGTCAGCAAAAGTTCGACTGTAATGCCTTGGGCGTGCATGCCGTAACCGGCCCAATCGGCAAAGGATAAAATTGTTTTGTCAATAGCGCCGAGCGGTACGCTTACCAACAGTAGACAACTCAAGCGCGCTAGCGATATCCGAATCATAGGTTTGCACTATAATGCTTCTCATGCTTCGCAAACGTGCATTAGTCGTTGACGATTCCAAGTCCGCTCGAGTCATCTTGAGCCGTATGCTTGAGAAATATGATATCGAAGTGGACATGGCTGAGTCCGCCGAACAGGCGATTGATTACTTGAAAAATAGCCGTCCGGACGCGATTTTCATGGACCATCTAATGCCTGGCATGGATGGCTTCGAGGCTGTCCAAGCCATCAAGGGTAATCCGCAAACCGCTACTATTCCCATCATGATGTACACCTCACAGGAGGGTGAATTGTACGTGGGTCAGGCCCGCGCCCTAGGAGCTATGGGTGTTCTACCGAAACAGGTGCGGCCCGTGGATGTTTCCAAAGTATTGTATGAGCTGCATTTACTTCCCGATCGGCGGGATACTGAGGAGCCAGATGCGCACCGTCCTGAGGTGATGCGTGTTGATGCAGACCACCCGGTGACTCCAGCGAGCCTGCGTCCTGGGGTATCGCCACTGGCGGGAATTGTGCCCGTGGTTACTCCCGAGTGGGGTCGTAGACTGGAATCTACCCTGAAGGAGCAAACCGCCGATCTACGGCGCTTCGTGGTGGCGAGTTTTGATAGTTTTTCATCGCGAATTGTCAGTGATATGCGGATGGTGGTGCATACGCCTGTAAGCGAAGTAGTGGCTCCAATGCCGCCGCCCGCGAAATGGCCTTGGCTTGTAGGCATTGCGGCAATCGGTACTTTGGCTGTCTTGGCGGGCTCATTATGGTGGTTGACGCGTGACGAATTGGCGAAATCACGAGTGGAGATTGCGGGGTTAGCGGCTACGAACGCGCAGTTGCAGCGTTCCAGAGATGACTTGGCGACCACCGTCAAAGATCTAACGACTGCCGTTGCTAGTTTGCAGGCAGCCCCCTCTGCGGGCAACTCGATGTCCGGCGGTGGGGCCGCGCGTGCGGAAAGTGTGCCCTATGGTGAGTTGCCGTTTGATCGTAGTCGTCTTGACGTATTTCGCGATCTGTTATCCAAGCTTGAAGCCAAAGGGTATAAAGGGGTTGTTAAGATGACCAGCATGGCAGGAATTTTTTGTCTAAGCGGAAATTCGCTGGACGGATATGTACCCGCAAACCCTAATTCGCTGGCTAGCAAATGTGATCTTGTCGGCAACCCTTTTGAAGAGTCATTGTCGGCACAGCAGCGTCAATCGCTGGCTTTTGCTAATTTGGCCTCAAGTGTTCGCCAGCGAACCTCAGGCCGCCTGACAGTGGTGGTTGAAAATGCGACTAGTCCTCGCGCTCCCGTTTCCTACCCGCCGCGTAGCGAATCATTGACCGCAGGCGAATGGAATCACGTGGCCGCCGCCAACAATAGGGTTGAGTTCGTGACTGAGCCCACTGCACTACAATTTTCTACGGCCCCGAGCGCTCCCGTGGCGGCTCGCTAGAGTTTAGCCGCTAGGGCTAAGGTAGTAATTTTCTTAGGCCCAATCAAAAGGCCACTCTCACAAAAAACTCGGGTCCTTTGGCTTTAAAATTAAGGTAACCCGACTGTTTCAAAGAAGTCGATGATAATTTTGCTTGTAGCGAGTTATAGCCGAGTGCGAACGAAATGTTCGGGCGTAGGCGGTACAATGCGTCAATTTCATACACCGCCAATGAACCATTCAGTTGTTGCGCGGTAACCTTGAGATATTGTGCCCGTCCATCCAGGTAAAATCGTTTACTTAACACCCAAGTCGCGTCAAATCCGACGGTTGGCAAGGGTCCTGCTTGATCTTCTTGCTGGTCAATATGTCGCGTTTGAGTTTGGACTCGCGCTCGCGTCGAAATATCAGTGATATTAACGCCCAATGTGCCGGCAATTTCCAATTTTTCGCTGTGCCAAAAGGAATAACCGTACGTAAGGCCTAGCATGCGTACGCTTACGCTGGTATTGACCGGATCTCCTGCTAGTAGAATCACATCTCGAAATACGAGGGGCGCGCCGCTTAAGGTTTTATCGCCGGTTCTATCTAGCGTGAAATAATCGAAGCGCAGACGATGCCGTTCGGCGGCGCGTACCACCACTTGAAATTTTGGCTCGAAGTTTGATCGGCTTAAGCCTAAATCGTTTTCCGCGCTTAGCGCGGTCCCCGCCAAATGGGTGCTACTGTCGAGCCGAATATCGGTGGCAGAGGCGACTTTGGTGACGCCTAGCGACAGCCGGACCCGCTCGTTAGTCGGACTCAAGTCACCCGTAAGATTCAAATAGTCATCGGCGTGAGCAATGGTTGCCATTAGGGTCAAGATCATCCCGGCCATGCCGTTCCTCATTGTAAAATCCTTTATCTACTTTGCAGTACGTGATACTACGGCAACACCCAAAATTGAAGGCTGTGTCGCCAATTGCTTACAAGGGTTCTGGCTTTTCGCGATGTTCGTCAAATTGACGCACAGGTTCACCCGAAGTGACTTCTATTGCACCATCGACAATGGCACCATTGGCGATCGCCACGGTTTGTGCGCTGACGCTGCCGCGAATGACTGCCGAAAACCCGATTTCTAGTTTGCCTTGAACGGTGAGACTGCCAATGATTTCCCCAGCCACTATGGCCTGACGAGCGCGGATATGGCCATGCCAGACAGCGTTGGCGGCGAGAATAAGATCGCCCTCTATCTCACCGTCTCCATACACTTCGCCGGAAACTACGAACTGGCCAGGTCCTCGAATATTACCGTCAATTACGCTTCCGGTACCTATAAAGGTCGGTGCCGCCGAATTTCGTTCCAAAAATCGCCGTTTTTGAGCGCTCATAGTCACAGTATCCCCTATCCTTGGCCCTCTATAATGTGACGGGATCGGCGTCGCCGACAGATCTTGCATTTCAAAGTAGAATAGAGACGTTTCGAAATAATAAAGTGAGCCTAAATGATGGGTATTCAGAAACTGGTTTGTGTAGTGTGTTGTGTGATCACCTTAATTGTCGGCTGCAGCCGTCAACAAAGCGACTGGGAGAAGGCCCGCGCGACTAACACCAGCGACTCGTATGAGCTATTCTTAAAGCAATACCCTGCTAGCGAATTTACAGGCCAGGCCCAGGCGCGTGCAAAGGAATTATATGAGGAGCACGACTGGCAGAAAGCTCGCGATACTGATACTCAAGACGCATATCAAACCTTTCTAAAACAACATCCTGAGGGCAAATTTACGGAAGAAGCGCGCATTCGAGTCGAGAATTTTACGCTAGCTCAAGCGCTGTCGCCTGGCGTTGGCGCAGCTTCCG
>JAYVYN010000188.1:0-5945 GCA_043784265.1 Gammaproteobacteria bacterium
GACGCCGCAATTCCACTTGATTGGCGGTATTTTATTGTCGATCTCTAATATAGGAATCAAACGGCTCCAGGCTCGTCCGCAGTGCCCAGGGTTGGTTGCAAAACTCCCCCTTTCCGAACCACCCGCACATGCTCCGTCATGCCGTAGGCTACCATCTCGCCAGCGAAGGCCACGATATCCGCTTGATCCAGCAGTACCTCGGACATCGAAATGTTACGCACAAAGCGTGCTATTCGAAACTCACGATGCGATTGTCAATGCCGCGCATGAATCCCTCGAGGTCGGCGGTGGAGTCAACGGTGCAATTCATCGCGCTGCGGGACCGGAATTGTTGGCTGAATGTCGGAAACTCGGCGGCTGCACGGAAGGGAATGCCAAGCTAACGAAGGGGGCCCGTTTATTGGCTCACTATGTGGTTCACACTGTCGCGCCAATTTGGGCGGGTGGCGCCTATGGAGAAGCGAATTTGCTTGCCTCTTGCTATCGACGGTCGCTTGAGGTCGCAGCAGAGCATGGAATAAAAACCATTGCTTTTCCGAGTCTTGCGACCGGCTTATACGGCTACGACATGAAGGCGGCGGCGAAAATTGCAGTGAATACCGTTAACTCATATGTCGCCAAAAACACTAGTTCAATACAAGAGGTTATTTTTTGCTGCTTGTTGGAGGAAGATTTAGTGATCTATGAAAAAATCATGGAAGACGCTCTTATACCTTTAGCACGATAATTTTTGCTGGCGGCCCAACTAACTTGTTTCCCTTGGGTCAAACTATGATTAATCCTGGATGTAACAGGCCCCAAGATGCGATTGGTGAAAAAATGGAAACACTATGCCAACGGTGTGCGACGTTGCGCTCTATCTCTGTTGTGACTTTGGAATATTGACGGTCTGAATCATTGGCGAGAAGCGGCATTATGGATGGGTCACGCGGCGGGTCATGGATTGTCTACCGCAACTTATTGGCGATGCTGACGGAGGCAGATCGGGACAGTCAATTCCGTTTGGCCCGTGAAGAAAGGGAGTGGACGGGAACATTAGCGCAACCCTAGACTGAAATCTATGCCGCTGCGCTGCCAGTCACCCACCGGTCCCGTGTTCTCTTTTTTGCAGGACGCTGTCTCGTGGAGCGCCTTAAGAGATGCGAATGCAAAGCAACATCACCTGACAATGCCGTGTTGTCAGGCAGCAGTGTCGCTGAAGCGAAGCCCTTTAGTTACCCAATTTTTCGCGCATACTCAAGCAGAAGGATGTGGCACAAAACCGGAGTCCCAAGAACACCTTCTGGCTAAGGAAAGAATTGCGGAGGCCGCGGTTATCGCGCACTGGGAGGCTTGGACTGAAGCGCGTGACAACGCGACTCCATGCGATTGGGTAGCGGACGTTCCTTGCACGCGAATTAGCACCGCCCAGCAAGATCGCGCTTGAAGTGCAATGGACACGGCAAACAGTGGAGGACACTCAGCGACGGCAGATGATATATCGCATAGCTGGCGTTCAGGGTCTTTGGCTCATGCGATAGCAGGATCTGATCATCTCCAAAGAAGCGCCCGCTTTCCGGTTGGTATTTTAAAAAGAGACTAACGCGTTGGAGGTTTGGCTACCAGCCAAGCGACACTACGTCACCGATTCAATTCGTGGTCGCATTACGGAAAGAGAATGGGAGCAGCGCATCGCTCTGTACGAATTTGTGCTTGGTGCGTTGAACGGAGCACTGAAATTCGATCCTCTCGCGAATTGTACGGTCGATGTACCGGTCACACTTTAGAGATCATGCCGGAACAGTGCGACATAATGAATGGGTCGGACGCAGGTGCGTCCGACCCATTGGCTCTCCTTAGTTAGTCGTCATGATGGGGTGGCGGGGTCTTATCCTCGGCGCAGCTGATGGTGGTAATAGTTACCTGAGCGGATGATTTCTTGGTGGGATCATCAACCGAGGTTGCGGTGACGGTACCGGTACCTGCGATTAGGCCTGCGGTAAATACTCCACTCTTATCAATTGTTCCAATGGATCCCGTGGTTGACCAAGTCACTCCTGAGGTTGAGTTCGTGAGTGTGGCCTTAAACTGGACCTTGGATCCTACGTTCACCGATGCGGCCGACGGATTGACCGTTACCCCGATCATATGAGGCGGAGGTGGTGGTGTCGTGCTCACCGTGACCGATGCGCTGGCAGACTTTGTCGTATCTTGCAATGAGGATGCCGTGACTGTACCGCCGCCTACTGCAAGTGCTGTAAACAAGCCGCTGGCGCTAATGCTTCCTAGGGTCGATGGCGCTACCGTCCATGCCACGCCTGCCGTAGAGTTTGCAACGGTCGGTTTGAATTGCACCGTGCCGCCCACATTAGTGTTTGCGTTCGTCGGCGTAATGGTTACGCTAATCGCTAGCGGCGCAGTTACCAGCGTGCCGATTAGATAAGTGGCTTCCAGTGCAACCGCATTGGATGTATGCGGGACACTCGCAAAACCTGAGGCACCGTCTTTGCCGCAATAGGGCACCATGGTGCTGCCGCCGGGATGCATCGAGACGAAGGGGGTGAAGTTATAGACTTTCGTAGTATTGAGTACCATCCAACAATCCGTTGCGGTGGCGTGTGCAGCCACATTGGCAAGGGTATAGCTCGGCAGCTGTGCGTTTGCGACACTTGCCGAAAAAAACGCTGTAATCATTATCAGTTTTTTCATCATTGATTCCTAACTAAATAGTGGATATCCCCGGCTTTTTTATAGGCCCAGCAGTAACGCTGCGTGGGCGAAGAATGATGGATTTATTTTTCGATGCAAGCTGTCGTACATGAAAGACTCTGTCTGCGCATGACGACGATTAGATGAATGTGATATCTAAATTAGCGGCCGATTCGATGACGACAACGCGGTTGAGCTTTTGTTTTCTAAATTTGGCGTTTGGAGCGTTTCTAAATTGCGACAGTTTTTTGGTTAGTAATTGATGCGAGAAAAATTATTAAGAAATATTTGTTTAAGGGTCGGGTAGGGTAAGTGCATGGGTGCGCGCGAGGCTTTGCGCTACTGCGACGCTTGGGTCACCGGCATAGCGGCTTGCGAAATCGCTGAGAAGGATTCTTGCGATACGGGGCATACCGCCGCGCGAGGCGAGCTGCGCAATTTGTAAGGTGCTGTTGGCTGATTTTGGCCGGAAGTTTGGGTCTACATTTAGGCGTTGATCCATGACGTCGAGTAGGGGGCCGTTGCGCTTTTGCGTGAGTAGTTGATCGATGTAGTCTTCGGTGAGGCGGGTGATGTAGCGGGGATCGGGCCAGATGGCGACGCGCTCGCATAGCCATTGGTAGGATTCGGGGGCGTGGTGGTGTGCGGTGAGCCAGGTGTTGAGTAGTGTCCAGGCTTGCGTGTGTGCGCCGACGCGGATTTTTCCGTAGGCTTCGGTGATGAATTGGTCGTCGAGTTTTTGATCGGCTGTGCGTTGGCGTTCGGCGTTGCGTTCGGGGGAGTGCCAGGTTTCGAGGCCCAATTCGTGTCTGCGCGTGTATAAGGCGCCTGCGATTAGCGTAAAGGTTGATAAGAAGATGAACAACTCGATGCCCAACTGAAGGGGTAACCATAGGTGCCATCGGCTCAAGGCGGCGAAGGTGAGACTGTAGCCGGCGATGACCGCGAGGATCGCTGCGTAGGTCATTCCTAACCCGCGAATGAGTTGCAGCCAAGCCATAGGATTAATGGCTTTGAGTGGATTGCCTTCAAGCCCTAGTATGGCGATCGAGGCGGGCAGTAATAACGCCGTGGTGATGGCGAGAGGTACGGTGAGGTAGGCACCGACTTTATTTTGCACCCAATATAAAGCGAATATGATCAGCCCTAGAATGATCACTTGAGCGACCGGGCGCAGTTCGTCCACTGGATTCATCATTTGAATATCGAGCGTGGGTGGTTCGTTGGAGCCCTGAACAGTATTGTCGAATAAAATGTAGGCGTATTTAAAGAACCAAGAGGATAAAATGAAGGCCAACGGAATACCCATGAGTCCGGCGCTGGCACCTAAAGATAGGCCTACGGAGAAAACTAGGATCACGCCTAGTGCGCCGCCACGGAGGGGCCTGATTAAGTAGGGGAGTAGGGGCAATTGGATGTTGTCACGGAGTCTTCCAGAATAAGTGTTTTGAGTACGTGTGATTCATCGGCGTAATCGCTGCACCCCCGACATAAGGCTTTACTAGCCGTCGCGTTTGATAAAAATATATTGGAACCAACGGATAGTCATCCAGCAATATATTTTCGGCGTGTTCAAGCATACTGAGGCGCGTTGCTGAGTCGGGTTCGACTCGTGCGGCGTCTATTAATTTGTCAAAGATTATATTTGAGTAGCCCGCATCATTCTGATTATTGTGCGTCGTAAAAATCTCAAGAAAACTTGAAGCGTCATCGAAATCTGCATACCAACCGATGCGGATGGCATCCCAGTGATGGCGATCTTTGCGGCCCGCTAGAAAGACTCTAAACTCTTCGGGGAGCAGTTCTGTCTCTACGGCCAGATTTTTCTTCCAACTGTCAGCAACGGCCAACATGATTCGTTGAATGCTTTCGTTCGAGTTGAAATAAAGTTTTAAGTGCAGCGGATGTTGGGGCGAATATCCAGCGCGGGCTAAAAGCTCTTGCGCATATTGAATCTGCCGCTCTCTAGACCATTTTGCCCATCCATAAGATGCGGATACGTAACCGCTCGCACCCGGGGCGACTAATGAGTAGGCGGGCGCTACGCCCATCATGATGTATCGGGCGATGGACACTCGGTCGGTTGCCATGGCAAGCGCTTGTCGTACGATTTTACTGTCACGCAGCGGTAGCTTAGTCATATTGAGGTCGAGGAATAACGTGCCCACAATCGGGGCAGTTTGGACCTCCTTGGGAATACTTTTTGTGATTCGATCAAGATCGGGCATGGGAATCGTCGAGGTCATATCTAACTGACCCGAACTGTATTCGCGCAGTTCGGTGGCTTCGGATTCGGCGTTGAGATAGCGCACTCGTTCTATAGGTACGTTGGACGCGTCCCAGTAATGAGGGTTGCGAGTGAGCTCAATGTAAGAGCCATTCACGCGTTTGGTTAAAGTATAGGGTCCGTCGGATACTGGGTTTTTCGTTTTTAGGGAATTCTGTGGTGATGCCTGCGGAAGGTGAAGGGGCGCCGCAACGGGTTGGGACAATATTTGTACTATATAAGGTGCGGGGTGCTCTAACTCGATACGCAGCGATTGGTCATCGATGGCGGTAACGGCGAGTGTAGATGCCGGTTTGTGTCCCGCGATAATTTCGGAGGCGCCGCGAATGACCGATAAAACGGCCGCAGATCCCGAGCCAGTATTCGGATCCACCGCGTGACGTAGGCCTTGCACGAACTCACCCGCGACTATGCGCTGTCCATCTGACCACTGGGCGTTTGGGCGCAAATGAAAAGCATAAGTGGTCCCGGATTTGTCGATATCCCAGGAACTCGCCACGCCGGGGACTACCCTCCCTTGGCGGTCTTCTGCGGTTAAACCTTCATAGAGATCGCGAAGTATTAGAAATGAAAAGGAGTCGTCGGCGATATGGGGATCGAGCGTGCGCGGCTCACCTGGCATGCTGCGACTTAAAATCCGAGTCGTTTGATCACTGCCACATCCACTGGCTAGAATTAACATAATAATGCTGTATCGCAGCAATTTTTCCCTTAGCTGAATGAATGTTTTTTTTAGTGACCGCCGACTTGCAAATTTATTCGTTGTTTTGTGCATACTTTCCTGAGATTTTGACATAAGATCTTGCTACAGTGAATTAATCCGAATTACTAGCTAATTATTGTAAATATGTGAAAGCCAACACATTTAATGCATAATGTAAAATCAGACTTCTCAGAATCGGTTAGGCGATTACTTCGGCCATTGGTAAAAATAATGATGCGTGAGGGGATCACATACTCGGATTTTGCC
>JAYVYN010000189.1:0-9809 GCA_043784265.1 Gammaproteobacteria bacterium
GCCAGCCTTAGTGGGAGACTTGAATTGCAGTGTCGAGTAATTTTCGCCATTGGCATTAATAGTCTGATAGGAATTAAATTGTGCCAACTTCGGCCCGGAAGTCACTGCAGAGCTAATAGTGAAGCTGGCACTATTTGCTGTACCCTTTCCAGTGGCTGAGTTGATCACGTTGACCAGCGCGCGGGTGGGCCTGGCTATATTCATAGCTGGGACGACCGCTCTGATTTGGCTTTTATTGACATAAGTTGTTGCCAGAGAGCCGCTGCCCCAGTGCACCGCGGACGAGGGTACAAAGTTACTGCCGTTAACCAAGAGTGTGAACGATGCCGCGCCGGCTGTGATGCTGGCAGGAGTTAGCGCAGCAATTGTGGGGTTGGGGTTATTGGAACTCGCGGCGGTCACCTTAAAATAAGTACTTGAGTAACCCCAACCGACGGCGGTGTTGATCTTAAGCTGGGCAAGACCGACGACGGCGTCGCGTGGCACCGTGAGTTTTACCTGAGTCGCGCCAATGTTTGCAATTCCCACATCATGAGCTGCGCCCATCCATGCGGCTCTGACGGCCGCAAGTCCCGTTCCAGTAACGGTAATTACCGTGCCCACTGGACCAGCAGTTGGCGAAAAAGAAATATATTGGGGCAAGCCCTGGGCAAGTAGCGCATTTGACCAACCCAAAGCTATAACTAAAGCGACACTACCCACCACGCGACGAGCGGCCTGGCAATTGACTATTACTTTAATACTATTCATTCGTTCACCTACATTTAAAAATTATGAGATCGTGCAGTCCGGCGGTCGCAATATTTTTAATCATCGTCATTTGATTGCCGAGCGCAAAGGCGTCCAGCTTCAAACGATCGGCAACTTTAGCTTTACGATTGTGGCTTTATTCTCGAAGTGGACGGGCACGGTAATCCGAACCGAGCGTTCGATCAAATTGGATTTTTTTCGTCTGCATATCGCGACAGTTCAACGCAGTGAATTTCATTAATAGCGGGAACTTATCCCAATCAGTATGATTATTAAAAATAATTATCAATTAATATTTTTCGCAAGCGCTTTAATTTGCAGGGGTTTTGCAGCACCGACGCAAGACGTACAATATAAAAAAATCCGTCGAGAAGAATATTTCGATGCAGCAGATCGGGCCGAATTCTGCCAATATTGCAGAGCTGAATTACAGCAAAATTGGTGGGGCGGTAAACGGGTTTTGGGTTTGTCCCGAAACCGTTTTGACATTTCTGAAAAAGGAGTGCAGTCCTATCAGTATGTTCAGCGCAGTGGGTGATGTAATCCCCTACAGCGGAATCGCGGCGAGATATGCCGACGCCAAACTAGCCGACTGGCCTCCAAGCCAAATCAAGCTCTCGAGCAGCCCTGACATCATCCAGCCGTCGGACTGGCATGGTGTGCGGAGCGGTGAATAATTTTTCAGGCTCTTGTTGCATTTCTCCGCGTATCGCAATCATCGCGTCACAAAATCGATCTAAATCTTCTTTGGTTTCAGTTTCGGTAGGTTCAATCAGCAAGCATTCGGGTACCAGCAGAGGAAAATAGGTCGTGGGCGCATGAAATCCATAGTCGAGCAGACGTTTCGCCACATCCATGGCCGTAATTTGAAATTGACTATTTTCGCGTCGCAAGCTGATGATAAATTCATGGCTCGCTCGACGGTTTGGATAGGCCGCTTCAAAGCCGGCCGCAGTTAAGCGCTTCATCATATAGTTGGCATTGAGCGCCGCAAATTCGGCTACTCGAACCATTCCTTCTCGACCTAACATCCGCATGTATATATACGCGCGTAGGTTAACTCCGGCATTACCCATAAATCCTGATAGCCGGCCGATGCTGTGCGGCAAATCGCGCTCGCTCATCCAGCGATATCGAGACCCTTCGCGGCCCACCAGCGGTATCGGCAAAAATGGCAACAACCGCGTCCCAACTCCCACAGCACCAGAACCTGGGCCACCGCCGCCATGCGGAGTCGCGAATGTCTTATGCAAATTCATATGCACAACGTCAAACCCCATATCCCCGGGTCGAACCTTACCGAGTATGGCGTTAAGATTCGCCCCATCGTAATAAAGTAGCCCACCAGCCTCATGCACAATGCGGGCAACTTGCGCTATCTTGCGTTCGAACACGCCGAGAGTCGAAGGATTGGTTAGCATGATACCTGCCGTAGTCGAACCCACCGCGGCCTGTAACGCCTCCAAGTCCACATCACCATTCGCATCGCACGCAATCTCCTTGACGCTACAACCACACATATTGGCAGTGGCAGGATTTGTCCCATGAGCGGCTTGCGGAACAATGATTTCAGTGCGGCCTAAATCGCCGCGTGCGCGGTGATAGGCGCGAATCATAGCCACTCCGGCGAACTCACCCTGTGCTCCCGCCATTGGCGTCAAACTGACCCCCTGCATACCGGTAATCTCTTTGAGCATGTCTTGCAGTTCAAACATGCATGACATAAAACCCTGCGTTTCTGGACCAAGCGGATGTCTCGCCAAGAATTCAGGCAGCATTGCGTACGTGTTACAGGCCTTGGGGTTGTATTTCATCGTGCAGGAACCGAGTGGATAAACCTGCGTGTCGATAGAGAAATTCATTTGCGATAGTCTTGTGAAATGGCGCACGGCCTGTAATTCCGAAACCGCAGGCAACGCAGGCGCTATCCGTCGCCGCAAATGCGTAGGGATTTTTGCCGATACTTGTTCTGTTACTTGAGTTGCATCGGCATGCAGCGGAAGCACGGTAGAGGCCGTCCGGCCGGGCCTGCTCAAGGAGAAAATAAGGGGCTCGCGTAATTCCAATCCAAGGCGCCTAGGCAACTCAGTCATGATCGCTGACTCAGCACATCGGCAAGTGCCAGCGCATAGGTTTCAATATCATTCTTTGTTTTGACTTCGGTGGCACACACGAGTAGAGCGCTCCCCAATTCAGGATAGTAATCCGCCAGATCAAGGCCGCCCAAAATTCCGCGGCTCGCCAGTTCTGCGAGTACCGGTGTCACAGGGCGATCTAGTAGCAGCACCGCTTCATGAAACTTATTACCTGCAAACGCCGCGCGCACGCCAGTGATACTCGTCAACGCCACCACCAAATCGTGCGTGTTTTGCACGCTGGCCACCGCCACGCGCTCAATACCTTGAGCGCCCATCAAACTCATATAAATGGTCGCTGCGGTAACCATGAGTCCCTGATTAGTGCATATATTAGACGTGGCCTTACTACGACGGATATGTTGCTCGCGAGCTTGCAGCGTCAAACTGAATCCGGGCCTTCCGTCCGTATCGACGGTACGTCCCACCACTCGACCCGGCATTTGACGCACGTATTGCATGCGGGTCGCCATGAATCCGAAATACGGCCCACCCGATGCGAGCGGCACGCCTAACGGTTGACCTTCGCCGCAAACAATATCAGCGCCGCGTTTGGCGTCGCCGCTAAAGCCCCAAAGCCCCGGCGCCGACAGCAACGCCAGTGAAATCGGATTCACCACCGCAACAACCAATATTTTATTTTGGTGCGCCCAATCGGTTAGCTCATCAACTTCCTCAAGATTGCCAAAGAAATTCGGCTGTTGCAGCACTAAGGCCGTAAAATCTTGACCCGTGTAATTCTGTAACGACTGCAACAAAGTGCGCCCCTGAGCGCGGTCGAAATCAACTGATTCGAACGTAATACCCTGGTTGCCAGCAATCGAATGAGCCACTTTTGTGTAAGTGGGATTGACTGTGCGCGGCATTAACACTCGCCGCGATTCGGAAGCGCGATTAGCGCGTACCGCCATCAGACACGCCTCCGCAAGCGCGGATGCACCGTCGTACAACGAGGCATTCGAGACTTCCATTCCGGTCAACGCGCAAAGCATCGATTGATATTCGTATATTACCTGCAAAGTTCCCTGACTGGCCTCCGCCTGATAAGGCGTGTAGGACGAGTAAAACTCGCCGCGCGTAGCGATTGCCCACACCGCAGCAGGAATATAGTGCTCGTAGGCACCGGCTCCTACAAAACTCAAATACCGACCATCGCAGGCGGCTCGCTCGGCCATCAACCGACCCACTTCCATTTCCGACAATGCGGGCGGCAGCGCCAAAGGCCCGACCAAAAGTTCCGAGGGAATTTCATCAAACAAGTTTGCAATCGACTGCACCCCGATGACTTGCAGCATTGCGGCAATGTCGTGTGGCGTGTGTGGGACGAAGGCCATAATTTACTAACGCACTTGCACGGCTAAATGCTTCGCGTAGGCATCTGCATCAAGCAGTATCGGCTCGGGCGCGTCAATCTCCATACGCATCAACCAGCCGGCGGTATAAGGCTCAAGATTTACGAGTTCAGGGTGGCTCGCAAGCTCATCGTTGCCGGCCACCACCGTGCCGCTGATCGGGCTGTACACATCGGACGCGGCCTTCACCGATTCGACCACCGCGCAGGCCTCGCCGGCTCGCAATCGCCGACCAATCTCCGGCACTTCGACAAACACCAGATCACCCAAGGCCTTCTGGGCGTAATCGGAAATACCAATTTCGACTTGGCCATTGGGCAGACGACGCAACCACTCATGCTTCGTCGTGTAGTGTAGATCGGCTGGAATGTCGCTCACTGTGTGCTCCCACTATTGTGTATTAATGATTTTCCATGTCTCACGAAAGGCGGCTTGATTACCCGTGCAGCATGAAGTTTGCCGCGGATTTCCACTTGCATTTCTAATCCGGACGCGCGCGGTACTCGCGCCAGGCCAATTGATGCATTGAGGGTGGGAGAGTAACTGCCGCTAGTCACGAGACCTTCACCTAAGCAACTAATCACGCGTTGATCGCGACGCAGTACACCGCGCTCATTAAGCAACAATCCCACCATTTCCCGAGTGTATGAAGTACGTAATCCTTGCAGGGCCGCTCGACCACAAAAATCGCGCTCCGGCGGATCGAAGGCCACCGTCCAAGCCAAGCCAGACTCGAGTGGATGATAGGACTCATCCATATCCTGGCCGTACAAATTCATGCCGGCTTCTAAGCGCAAGGTATCGCGGGCACCCAAGCCTACCGGCGCGATGTGTTGCGCGCGTAAGCTCGCCCAAAGCGCCGCAGCTGATTCGGCGGGGACCATGATTTCGAAGCCGTCTTCGCCGGTATATCCGGTACGCGCGATGAACCAAGATCCCACAGCGCAGCCCATGAAAGGTGTTAACTGCTGTACAACATTGCGCAATTCCGGCGTCAATAACCCAAGGGTCTTCGCAATTGCGTTAGGGCCCTGCACGGCCAGCATGGCCAAATCGATTCGCTCGATCACCTCTACCGCGAAACCAGATGCATGACTGCCGATCCACGCCAGATCCTTAATTCGTGTACCTGCATTAACCACCAAGCGGAACCATGTGGGTCCCAAATAGAACACTATCAAATCATCGATTACGCCGCCATCAACCGACAGCATGCAACTGTATAACGCTTTGCCTGGTGATTTGAGCCGCCCTACGTCATTTGCCAAAAGGTATCGCAACATGTCGAACACACGTGCGCCTCGCAAATCGATGATAGCCATGTGCGACACGTCGAATACGCCCGCATCGCGACGTACCGAATGATGCTCGTTGATTTGCGAGCCATAGTGCAGGGGCATATCCCAGCCACCAAAATCAATGATCTTGGCACCGTCTTGTATGTGAGTGTCGTATAACGGAGTCTTAAGGCCCATCGCAACCTCGCGGCGAGAGAAATCAGGGACGCAACCAGCACCGTTGCTAGCTGCCCCTCTGTCCTTAAGACCTGAGAGATCGCGCGTTAAGAAAACGCGGCTCCCCTTCGGTGGATCAACGCAAAATTCAGCGCGATCGCTCTCCAGAGATCACCAGAGACTGCGGTTCATGTGCCTGAGCGTTTCCGGGCAGTTGCGCCTTCGGCGGTCCTAATCTTAGGGACTCTCTCCACACAGCTCTTATCGTGATGGCAAGAGCATACACCATCGCGGCGGGGTGAGGCTGATCGGGTAGGACGAATCGATGGACTGGGTTATTCCAATCGATTGCATCCAATTTCCTTCCTATTTGCGGTCGGTATTCTACGCATCTCGTATGTATTAGGCATCAAAGACGCAGCAAGACAATTGGATCACGTGCGCACTCAACTCTAGCAGCATTCTGGCCTAGCAGGTACGCTCAATACGAAGTACTTGCCGGCATGGGTTCCCGACTGGCAATCGATCAATAAACGCAAACGACCGTCAATGAACTTCATTCTTAAACACTACCCCGGATTTCATCACAAAGGCCACATGCTGCAGTAACTTCACGTCCTGCAGAGGATCGCCGTGAACCGCAATAATGTCGGCCCATTTCCCGGGATCCAGTGAACCCACCTTGCTCGACCAGCCCATCAAGTCGGCTGCATTCAAGGTGCCCGTTTGCAATGCCGCGAGCGGCGTCATACCAAATTGATTCACATAGACATCTAGCTCATGCGCGTTCAACCCATGTGGATACACCGCCGCATCCGTGCCCAGGGCAATTTTTACGTGCGCGGCGATAGCTTTTTTGGCATTCGCTTTCTCAACCAAGCTTACATCCTTCATCTTTTGCAAATAGATAGGCGGGAGCTTACCGTTATGCTCCATCCAATCGATAAGATATGCGGTCGGCACGAAATAAGTTCCACGAGATTTCATCGCCGCAATATCTTCATCGTTCATGTACGAGCCATGTTCGATAGAGTCGACACCGGCCTGCGTCGCCCACAAAATACCCTGAGCTCCATGCGCATGCGCTGCCACCTTACGGCCTAAGCGGTGAGCGTCGGCAACAATGGCTTTAAGTTCTTCCTGAGTATATTGCGACGCCTGAGGATCATCGCCTTTTGAAAGCACACCGCCCGTGGCGCAAATTTTTATGAGATCGGCTCCGTACTTAATGACTTCACGGACTTTGTGCTGCACGCCATCCACACCATCAGCGACACCGGCGCCTTGAATGTGATACGCACTAGGCAGCAAATTATCATCGCAATGTCCACCCGTAATACCGAGCGCGGGGCCACTCACCTGCATATGCGGACCGACGATCAAACCCTCATTAATGGCGTCTCTAAGATCCACATCTGCGTATCCTTCAGCACCCACGTTGCGCACCGATGTGAAACCCGCTTCCAAAGTGATCTTGGCATTCGCGGCACCGATCAAGGCGCTTTTTGCGACGCTGGTCGACAGTTCATGATACGGGTCAAAATTGTTATCACCGGTCAAATGCGTATGCACATCTATTAATCCGGGAAGCACCCACATATTACGCAAATCAATTTCTTGATCCGTTGGTGACTTCAAGGTAGCGCTAGTAGCCGCGATAGCGACAATCAAACCATTGGTTACGATGAGAGTTTGGTCAGGCGTTTCTTTGCCACTATGCACATCCAGTACATGCCCCGCCCGAATGAGCGTACGCGTGGTGTTCATGGGCTCTTCGGCCCTAGCGGGAACCCCTTGCCCGCAGCATAAAGATGCCGCCACTAAAACCATTGTTAGATGTACTCTATACATTCCTACTCTCCCTTTCATCAAGTTTGATAATACGCCTGTTGAATTTCAGCGTCCCGGCCTAATATTCTTAAAATCCATGAACAACCCCGCGCCACCCGCACTCCCCGCGCGCAACGACAGCGTGTGGCTATTCCACGGATCGCGGATGCGCGCCTTTGAACTCGCTCTTGTGCTCGAAGCCAAAGGACTCGCACACGACTTAAGTGAAATCGGCGACTCGTGGGTTATTAGCGTGGCGCCCGAAACCGCCCCAGTTGCGACCCAAGAATTATCGACCTATATCACCGAACCCAAGAAACACCGCACTAAAATCCCTACCATTACACCCTTTCCAGGTATCGCCATTGGAGCAATGGGCTACAGCGTAATTTTGCTCACTACGGCTTACTGTGTCGGCATGAATGTACTAGGGGTCGATTGGCTATCCGTAGGCGCTCTCACACACTATCGAAGTCCCCTACACGAATGGTGGAGGCCCATCACCGCATTGACCTTACACCTAGATCAAGCGCATCTACTCAGCAATGTCGCTTTCGGAATCGGCGCCGGATCACTCGCCAGTGCCCTTTTTGGACCCGGACTCGCCTGGGGCGGCATCCTCGTCGCAGCCACCTTTGCAAATTGCCTCGAAATGCTCGTGGCACCCCCGGGTTATCGAACCGTTGGCGCATCCACTGCGGTGTTTGCAGCCCTGGGACTGTTATCGGGATTCGCCTGGCGGCAGCGGTTAACCTTAAGCGAGCGGTGGCTGTATCGATGGACACCCTTGTTCGCAGGAATTAGCCTATTAGCCTTACTAGGCACCGGGGCAGGTGCAAGCGTGGGTACAGGTCCAGACAGTGCGCCCAGTACAGAACATGTTGATGTGGTAGGGCATTTGCTGGGATTCTCAAGCGGCATCGCGCTGGGTTGGATCTACGCCCGGTTAGCGATACCTCGGACCCGCAGTTGGAAGCCGCAAATCATCGCAGGGGCTCTTGCTACCGTATCAATAGTGCTCGCCTGGAGCGCGGCCCTACACCAAAACATCCCGCACTAAATCGGCGTAAACTTGCGCGCAACCAATGCTGATTCGAAATATTCCTGAACTTGCGCACAAAGTACCTGGGTCGGTGCGCGTTCTCAGCATCATCCCGCCGATGACCCAGCTCAACACACCCTACCCGTCCACCGCCTACCTGACAGGCTTTTTGCGCTCACGCGGCTTTCATGCCACACAAGAGGACCTTGCATTGGCGCTGGTCCTCGCGCTGTTTTCAAGCTCGGGACTCATTAAACTACAAGCTGCAACTCAGCACTCAACCAAGGTCGGTATTTTCCGTAAGGAATTTGCACGCTATATAGCCACCATCGACCCCGTGGTGGCCTTCTTGCAAGGGCGCGATGCGACCCTTGCCCATCGTATTAATACCCGCCGCTATCTACCCGAAGGACCGCGCTTCGCGACCCTAGAGGGCTTTTTAAGCGACACCGATAGCGGCTATGTGGCAGGCGCCGTGCCCGGTGATCCTCTGGCGTGGGCCTTCGGCACATTAGGGCTTCAAGACCGTGCACGACATTTAGCCACTTTGTATTTAAATGATCTCGCTGATGTACTACGCGATGGCGTGGATAATCGCTTTGAATTCGTTCGCTATGCCGAAAAAATTGCGAGTAGCCAACCGACCTTTGATCCCTTAGCACAAGCCCTAGCAGCGACCCCGAACTTAGTAGACAACACACTTGTAGCGCTCACTACCGCGAGTATCGAACGTCACCAACCAACACTGGTACTCCTATCGGTGCCTTTTCCGGGTTCCGTGTATGCTGCGTTTCGAATTGCGCAAACCATAAAAAAAACTCATCCGCATATTACGACGGTGTTGGGGGGTGGTTACGTCAACACCGAACTTCGCGAACTCAGCGAGCCCCGCGTATTTGATTACTTTGATTTTGTGACGCTCGATTCTGGCGAGCGACCCTTGCTCGCCTTGCTGACCCACTTGCAGACTCAAAGTCCCCACAGCCAACTGGTGCGATGTTTTGTGCGCGATCGCACCACACGACAGGTTTGCTATTTTAATCATCCCGCAGCCGATATCGCTTTTGCCGAGGTGGGCACCCCCACATGGGATGGATTGCCTCTACAAAGTTATCTCTCGCTACTCGACATGCTCAATCCCATGAATCGACTATGGAGCGATGGTCGCTGGAATAAACTCACCGTCGCGCACGGATGTTACTGGAAAAAATGTAGCTTCTGCGATGTGAGCTTAGACTATATCTCA
>JAYVYN010000190.1:0-18676 GCA_043784265.1 Gammaproteobacteria bacterium
TGCCGGTAGTTGCGATTGAAGCGCTTCGTGAATTGCAGAGCAGTAAAGTTGTGGGGCAACGCTGCATTTATTTTGGAAGTAACCCAGTTGATCGGAAAAGCGCACTCGCTGCGCGATGGGAGCGCATCCGGAGCGCCGCTAACCTTAGTGATTTTCGCTGGCACGACTTACGCCATAGTTGTGCATCATTCTTAGCGCAGAAAGGCGCGACGCTCGTCGAAATAGGCAGTGTTTTAGGGCATAAAATCCCTAGCGTGACATTTCGCTATGCGCACCGTGTGCAAGGCAACCCGGTGACCGGACACGCGGCGCTGGATGCTAAGTTGCGCGGACGGACGTGATTCGTCAGGCCAAGATATGCCGACCGGCCACGTCTGCGAATTTTGAAGCGCTGCCCTAATGGGCGCGCAATTCGCCCTGGGTTATCGGCCGACGTCGCACCAAACTCACATTGGGAGATGCTGGCGGCATTCTGTTGAGCAATGCTAAAGGTGGCCGACCGACAAAAAATTCGTTCGCTGAATTTGAAGCGGTTGAGCGTAAGCATCACGCTACAGTCGCGCGAGCGGCTACCGAAGTCGCGGCATTGCGTGGTGAGAAGAATCCGGTAAAGCAAATTGCAGCGAAGGTGGAGCGCCCCCGCAAATGCACTTTGATATTGCGCGAATATAAAAAATTGCGCTAATCCGCGCAATCGAGCGAGCCTAATTTGCAGAAAACTCAAAGTGTCGGAACGCCACGTGCGCCGAGTGCTAAAAATAAGCGGACATTAGCAACGTAAAACTTTAAAGGCGAACTCTCATGAGTTCTTATGTCCTTGTAGTCACAACGAGGGGCGCCTGAATGTCGAAATCGCTTTACACGGAAAAAATCTGCACTCTTGGAACATGGAAGACTGGCCCGCGCACGTTTACCCACATCGGTCTAGTCGCGCTCGATATATCGTCAGGGCGCTTAAGGCTGAATTAATTGAGTCCAGCGCGTTGACTCGAATCGGACGCAACTTTGTAGTGCTCGGTGCTGGTTATGCGGGTTGGCTACAAGGACATATTAAACGGGTAGCGGAATATGAAATTGCCTCTAAGACGTTAAAGCGTGGTGCCTAAATGAGTGGCGAATTGCGCCGGAGATTGCAGCCGGTTCCAATGCCTGGCGACTTCACGAAATACGCAGCGCACGCCTCGTCCTGCCGCCGGAGTCTGACACCATGGAGTTCGATTGGTCTTTGCTTCGGGGTCTGTCACCGACGGTCATCGGTGCCGATGCACCGCGCTCGACGTTACGAAAATTGGCGTGGTGCCTGATTAAAGCCGGATGCCCTCTGGTTTGTGTCATTTACGAGGATTTACTCGCTGCCAACGTTGTGCAAGTAAATTTTTTCCGTAATAATTAGGCGGCTGCCGGTTGACGCGTCAAAAGCCATCGCAAAAATCGATGCTCATATTGAAAGGCTCTGTTTGTCTAACGTATTAGCAGAGCGCGGGACCATCCCGCCTACTTTCAACGCAAAGCTCGAAGTAGAATTTGAGGAAATCACTAAGCAGCGACCAATCGTCATTAAGTCCGCTATCGAATTAGCAAACGCCATGCACGTTGCGCTTTGGTTCGCGAATGATGGAGACTATCAGTTTGCAAATTTCCGGCGAGACTTTAACGCTCGGTCGAACGCCATCGATGATCCTTGCCACGCTGCGCCAAAAAGTCGCGCAACACGGGCCACACTCAATTATTGCGTTACAGTATTTTTGTGATGCAATCGCGGCTGGCGTTCGCTGTATTTCAGCAATTTTTTACGTTCAATGAGTGTCTCGAGTTGCTGCCGGATGCCACTGCGTGAGCTTCTTTCGACCCTCGTTACCGGTGTTACTGCGACAAGCCGAAAACGTCTTGACCACGATGAGCCATGCGGCAAAACTCCCATGCGTGCTGTGGGTTGACCTTGATGAGTCACCCGAGCAGTTTGCACAGCGATGCGCGAGGGTTGGGAATCGCCAAATACTCGCGGCGGTCCCAGATGGCTTCGTGGCGCCATCAAACGTGCAGCCGGTACCATTCCCAGTAAAGCTGTTCGAGCTTTTACATCCATCTAACCCGAGTCGATATCGCGCAGCATCGGGCCATCGTGTTATTGATGCTGACCAAGCGCATGCGCATTCTGTGTTGCCGCGAGATAATGCGATCGTTACGTGAAAGCGTGCAGCATCTATTAGTCGAGCAACTTGAAACGCTTGGTTTGTCGGCATACTTTGAGATTAGTGATCACGAAATCGCTTGCCTTGCGATATATTCTGAACTTATATTCGTGGGTCTTTGGCAAAACACGAACCAGCTTAAAAGCCTGGAAAGTGTGGGCCTGTGCTGGATTGAGGAAAGCGAATCAGTGAGTCAACGGTCACTCGAAACATTAACGCCGATCATGCGCGCGACGGGATCTGAACTGTGGTTGAGTTGCAACCCCGATAGCCCTGATGCGCCCGTGCAGGACTTTATTGACGGTCGCCGTAGCGATACGCGCCACAGTCACGTCATATTTACTGACAACCCTTGGTTTCCAGCTGAATTAGAAGGCGATTGCTTGCACCTTCAAACCGTTGACGATGACGCCTATCGTCATGTTTGGCTTGGGCAGTGTCGCACTCAATTGTCGACGCACTTCGCTACGCCATACAGTCGCTCATACGCCGAAATCGCATGGGCGCATTGGCTTGCATCGAGGATGACTGAGGGGATTGAGAGGTTTCTGAACCCACCTAGGACTGATCTGCGAGCCCCGCCGCGAGCCCGAAAGGCGATTCGTTTGACTTTGATGCGCGACGCCACGGATACTGCGTCACAATGAAAGCGAAAAGGACCCCATGGTATTCAACTCGCTGACGTTCGCGGCATTCTTCGCATTCGTTCTGTTTGTGCACGCGCTACCGCTATCGTGGACAACACGCAAGGTCAATCTGCTGCTGTTGAGCTACCTGTTCTACTGTGCGTGGAACCCCGCGTTCGTAGTTCTGTTGTGGATATCGACGGTTGTTGACTGGTTCGCAGCACAGAAACTTGTCCGCGCCGAGGGGCAGGCGAGCCGCCACACCTGGATGATGCTGTCGGTGGTCGTGAATCTCGGCATGCTGCTCTATTTCAAGTACGGCGGCTTCCTGCTCGCGAACTTTGCCACCGCGATGACCGCGATCGGTATCCACTACCAGCCTGCGCCGACGGACATAGTGCTGCCCGTCGGCATCTCGTTCTACACATTCGCGACGATGTCCTACACGCTCGACGTCTATTTCAGGCGCGCGGTGCCGGCGCGCAACTTCCTCGACTATGCGCTGTTCGTGACGTTCTTCCCGCATTTGGTCGCAGGGCCCATCATGCGTCCGACCGAGCTCGTGCCCCAGTTCGAGCAGCCGCGGCGAGGATCAGCGGAGCAGCTACGTTTCGGGCTCGCGCTAATGACGCTCGGGTTGTTCAACAAGGTCGTGCTCGCGGATAGCTTTCTCAGCGGTGCCGCCGACAAAATCTTTAACGACACGGCGGCGCCGGGCCTCGTTGATGCGTGGATCGGGACGCTCGCATTCAGTGGCCAGATCTTCTGTGATTTTGCCGGGTACTCGACCATCGCAATCGGGGCGGCGATGTGCCTCGGCTTCGCAATGCCCGACAATTTCCGCTTTCCGTACGCCGCGGTCGGCTTCTCGGACTTCTGGCGGCGATGGCACATCACTCTGTCCTCGTGGCTGCGCGACTATCTGTACATCCCGCTGGGCGGCAATCGCCATGGTGAGGTGCGTGCGTACCTTGCTTTGATGGGCACCATGCTGATCGGCGGTCTTTGGCATGGCGCCAACTGGACCTTCGTCGCATGGGGCGGATTACACGGCCTGTACCTGTCGATCGAGCGCCTGTTGCGCGAGCGCCTGGCAGGCTTTAGTCCAGGACCGTTCGCGATGTTCGGTGCGGCGCTTATCACGTACCTGATGATCAACATCACCTGGGTGTTCTTCCGTGCGTCGAGTTTTGCGAAGGCCTGGGAAGTGTTGCGCGGCATGGTCGGTGCGAACCGCGGCGCAGCTCCCGTGTTGAGCGGTTACGAAATCCTCTACGTCGCGCTCATCATCACCGGGATTGTTGCAGCCCATTGGGTCATGCGCGCACGCACGCTCGAGGCCGTCGTCGCGCGCACACACCCGCTGCTGGTCAGCCTGGTCTGGTCGCTGATGGCATTTGCCGTGGTCATTTCTCAGGGAAACGGTAATGCGTTCATCTACTTCCAGTTCTGAGAAGATCCGCCCGATCCTTGGCCTGCGCCTCACGGCATCCGACCGTCCCGGTGTTGCCCAGCCCGTGCCGGAACGCGACATCCCGGGCCAGCCGTGGCGGCTCATCACCGTCGTGTCGGCCGTGTTGTTCGTGCTGCTCGTCGGCGGGTGGGAGTGGCACTGGCGCTCCTTCGGCAGTCAGCCGGCGACCGAGAACAGCAACGGGCTGTGGGCGCGCGAGCGGCGGCGCATCGATACCGGCGATGGGCGCAACACAGTCGTCGTCGGGGATTCACGGATGCTGTTCGATTTCGACCTCGATACTTGGCAGCGCCTGTCCGCGGAGCGACCGATCCAGTTGGCGATCGAGGGCACCTCGGGGCTGTTCGTGCTCGAGGATCTCGCCGAGGATCCGCATTTCAAGGGCCGCATCCTTGTCGGAGTGGCGCCGCAGGTATTCTTCCTTAATTTCGGTTTTCGCGCCGACGTCGTCAAGTACTACCACAAAGACACCCCGTCGCAACGCGTCGGGCAGTGGCTTGCGATGCACACGGTCGACCGGCTGTTTGGCTTCTACAACGCTGACTTTGCGCTCGGCACCGTCCTGCGGCGCCAGGACTGGTGGCCGGCGCGGGCGGGTGTGCCGGCGGTAAAGGAGGTACGCAAGCTCGCGGTGAGCGCACCCGACCGCAACACCGAAATGTGGAGCAAGGTCGTCGATGACGCCGCGTACCGCTCGCTTGTCCAGAGTATTTGGGCGCAGCGTTTCGGCCCGCGCGATGCGGAGGGCAAGGCAAAACTCGAGGAATCGATCCGCAAGCAGATCGAGCGTGCGGTGGTCGTAGTAGCGAAGCTGCGTGCGCGCGGCATCCCACTGGTGTTCGTGCGCCTACCGAGCGCGGGTGCCTACGCTGAGTATGAGCGGCGGGACTTCCCACGCGCCAATACCTGGGATGCCTTACTCGCAAAGACCGGGGTTCCCGGCGTCAATTATGAGGACTACCCGGACATGCAAGGCTATTCGATCCCCGAGTGGTCGCATATTGCGGCTTTCGAGAAGCCGCACTTCACCACGGCACTCTATGGGGCCGTCGCGCGTCAGAATCCGGAGTTCCTCGCCCGCAAGGCGGCCCCCTAGCCGTAAATTTGGCCCTGCACCGCGGGTCGGCGGCGCACTCCTAGTGCCCGAGGTGGTCGCTCACATTTGCATCAATACTTTTAAGAGCGGCCCTAAAATGGTGAATGTGTTCGACTATCGGCTTCGCACTTCCGCTGCGCGCGTTTCTATGGCAATGATGGGTTCCAAAGCGCTACGACACTTGGCATCGCACTGAAAGGCCGCTACATGGAGGGCCGCTCCGGCAGCTGAGTGACGGCTCATGGCCGACTGAAGCCGTTCGCCTGGCCGGTCGTCAAGCAGCCTTAATGCCGAAAGGCATTTCCCAACGATCGCGGTTCGGCACCCGCGGCGCGAGGCACCAGCGTATCGGGCTGACATTCTTGGCATACAAGCTTAGCGTATCGCACGCCATTCGGAGTTCATGACATCGCGAGGCGAAGTTGCAATTATCGCACGGGGTTGGCTCGCCTTCGATAAACGGTTCCTCGCCGGTGGCGGATCGTTTATACATGGACGCCGACTATACCCGTGAGTTTTGGGGTTATGTGGAGTTGGGTGCGCATTTCCCACAAAGCGCGGACAATGACGTCATAGGCTTTAGATTCCACCGTCGCATCAAGCTATTTTCCGGCGTGCGCCTGAACCTCTCGCGTTCGGGCATATCTACGTCCATAGGCACTCGTGGCGCATGGTTCACGTTTGGCAAGCGTGGCACCAGGGCCACCGTAGGGCTACCAGGAACAGGGCTGAGCTATACCCACGTTACCCCAAGGGGTAGCCGATCACGGCCAAAGCGGTGCCACGGAAGGGTCAGCAATACCTAAAGGCGTGGCGCGGCTATCTGTGGCTCGCGTTGTTGATCGCTGTGGTGAGTGCGATTATTTGGCAGCGAGCCCACGGTTAACAAGTCCGCAAGGTCAGCACATTTTCTCGATTTACATTCGATTTGCACTTGATTTGCAACGACCCCTAAAAAGCCCTAAATCTTAGATTTTTACACAGGTTATGCGGAGCAGTGCATTCAGTCACCTAGGTGCGTTTACGTGATGCTGACGGGTGAATAGTGAGACTTGAAAATCGGAGGCCATGTACGGGGCTCGTGAGTTCGAAGCTCACCCTCTCCGCCAGTCCAGCTTGTGCTGTGATAGTGCTTGATAATGCGGTATAGCTCGCAAAGCGATGTGTTCGAGCGCTGGATTGAGCGGCTTGGCATTTTTGGTGGTGGGTGCCGAAAAACCGGTTGATTTTTCGACCGATTGATACCACGCCGGTGCCCAAACTCCGTCCGTTGCGCGTCGGCCCGGCAGCCAATGCAACATTCTTGGGGTGTAGGCTATTGCTAGCGAGTTGCAGAGAATTTGGAGCATATGCTCAGGATTATCCAGAATGTCTAGCGCATCGACGACCGGCGGGGCGCTTCCAAGTCGATCGGCTTCTGCTTCAAATAATTCGCGCTGTTGCACAAATCCAATGTCTGCCAATGTTACCGTCGTTCGTTTTGAGGCATAAGAGGCGAGTACTGCCCGGGGATCTCGAATCAAAAAGACATTGCGTAATTGTGCCAACCATTTTCGATCAATCTCCGGGGTCATATGCAAAGTCATGTGCTTTTGATACCAAATGGGCTTGTCATCGGGAACCGGTCCGAGAAGTGTGTGAATTACCGCCTGCGGGTCGAGGGATTGCGATGCAATCACTTGAGTCCGCAGTGGATGATCAAGTCCGCTATTTTTTAGGTAGATAGCGTAAAGAGGTTCATCGCTCACTGCACAATCGCCGCGAGATTCAAATGCTCGCATCATGGCCGTGGAGATATTTCGCGGGCCGGACCACATCGCAATCCGAACCGGTAGCCCACTCATTGCGTTGATAACACTTGAGAGTCCTTAAGCGTTTCATACAGTGACGTCAGCCGTTGAGTTACGGGACCCGGAAGCGGAATGTTGAACCGCTTGCCGTCGATTTCACTGACGGGGGTGATGCCGCCAAAGGTACCCGTCACGAAAGCTTCTTCTGCGGCATAAGTCTCATTCTGGTCGAAATCACCTTGGCGAATTTCGATGCCGTTTTGGCGACACAATTGAATGACGTTCGCTCGAGTAACCCCGTGGAAGCAGAACTCACCACTAGAAGTTAATACTTTGCCGTTGCGAACACAGAAAAAATTGGTGGCGTTACAACTGGACACGCATCCCTTGGGATCAAGCATCAAGGCTTCGTCCGCACCTGCGCCGATTGCCTCAAGTAGGGCGCTAATTAAATTCAGTCGGCTATGTGAATTTAATCGCATATCGAACATATTGGCGGGGCTACAGAGAATCGATGCCGTGTGGAGTTTTAAGCCGCGCGCGGCCAGATTTGGATCGGCTACCTTGAATTCGGCGACGATTATCACGGTCGCCGTCCCCAGGGCATTGCGCGGATCTTGGTTCAACGCGGCTTTCTCTCCGCGCGTTACCATGAGACGGATATGGACTCCATCTTGCATGCGGTTCGCTGCCAGTGTGCGGTCAATCTCGCTGATCAATTTATTTCGATTTAGCCCAATCTCAAGCTGGATTCTCGCCGCACCCCAATACAGTCGTTCAAGGTGTTGATCCAAAAATAGTATAATACCTTTGTGTAAACGCAGGCCTTCCCAGACCCCGTCACCCACCACAAAGCCGCCGTCAAAAATGGATATTTTTGCAGCATTTCGTGCGACTAGCTGACCATTTATGTTAACTAGCGTCGAGGCGTTTCGTGCATCAACCGAGAAATCTTGACTCCCGGGCATCCTGATTCTCTCCCTTAAGACTAGTTGTAAATAACGACCTGGGTCACAACATTGATAAAAATAGCCTGAATCTACACCAGGCCTCGCTCTTAACCGACCTTCGTCACGCTTCGTCACCTAACACGATGCCTATAATCACATATTAGTAGTGGGAGGGTATTTAGGTTACCGTCTATTATGCGATTAAAAGGCGTAATTGCGCTGATTGGATTGATAACATTCGCAGGCGGTCTCGCACTGGCGGCGGATGCTGATGACTCCATTAGTGATCGCATCGAGATGCTGGATTGGTCCGATCCTGAGCGCGCGGGGCTAGTATTGGATGGAGCATCGGCCGCGAAGTTACAAAGCGCGGACGTTCAGTTCTTAGAAGTTTGCGGCATGGTGTATGCCGATTTGCGTCGTGATGTTGATCTTAAGCGGGTGGTCGATACGCTAAAAGACCTTGCTCAGAATAACGACCGTTTGGCGAGTTTTGCCGAACACTATGTTCAGGCTTACGTCATGTTCAAGGACGGCCACTACGCACTAGCTCGTAAAGAACTTGATCGAGCAAATGTGAGCGTAATTGCCACTGATTCTGAACGTTATCGTTTCTCGATTTTGAAGGGTAATATCCTATATATGCAGGGCCAGGCGGAAGTGGCGCTACCGTTTTTGGAAAAAAGCTTAGACCTTGCGCATGATATGGGCGATAAATCTCGTAGCGTGCAGGCGATGCTTTGGTTGGCTCAGATTTACATTAACACTGACAGTCTTGAACACGCCTCTAAAGAATTGGAAACAGCTAGTAGCTTGGCAGCGGCTATAGGCGATGAGGCGGCCTTAGCTGCGGCAGAGATTGCTAACTCCGACATCGCGGACCGGCGGGGCGATCATGTTGCTGAGCGTCGCGCAAGTATAGCCGCTCTTGAGCACGCCAAGCGATCGAGCAGCAATAAGTGGCTTGCGGGAGCGCTTAGTAATTTGGGTGATTCCTATTTAAAGGTCCGCGAGTTTAGTGAATCGCTCAAGTATACCAAGCAAGCTCTAGCCCTTCTCGTGCGATGGCGTGGGAGTAGTAGGGAACAGATTGCGCGCTTTAATGAAGGGATCGCGTATATCGGCCTGGGGAATATTAAAGCGGGTGAGAAGATCACCGAGGATGTAGTAACTGAAGCGCTCAAGAGCGAAAATTTGGTAGACGCTAAAGGCTATTTGCAGGAATACGCCGAGACTCTTGAGAAATCCGGCTATTTGATGATGGCGATTCAGGTTTATCACCGCTACGATAAAGTAAGTGAAAAATATATGGACATAGCGCGACAACGGGCGTTTGTTGAGGTTTCGGCTAAATTTGATGATGAGCGTAGGTCACGCGAGCTTGAGCTCCTACGCCGCGATAACGCGCTAAACGCGTCGGTGCTTAACGCTCAGCGACTACGCCAGCAACTCATCATCGCGGCCGCGCTTTTCATTGCGTGCATTTGCGGGGCACTCTTATGGGCGTTTACTCGAGTTAAAAAAGCCAATGATCTATTGCGTTTTAATGGCGAACGCGACCCGTTGACCGGTCTACATAACAGACGTTATTTCAACGAACAAGTGCTTAATAGCGATGGCGCGTGCCCGATTAGTGGCTGTGTATTGCTCGCTGATCTAGATCATTTTAAGCGTATCAATGATACTTATGGGCACCCTGCCGGTGACGCGGTTTTGGCGACATTAAGCAGGCGACTTGCTGCGGCGTTACGCGAGTCAGATAAGTTGGTGCGCTGGGGTGGCGAGGAATTTCTCTCGGTACTCGACTCAATTACTCCCGAACAAGCCAATGCGACAGTAGAGCGGTTGCTGCACGCGGTGCGTCGTGATCCGATTATTTGGAATGGGGAGGCTATACATTGCACTATATCGATTGGCTATGCGTGTTTTCCAATGGCGTTAGCAAGCACCGATATTTCTTTATCTAGCGCTATTAGTTTGGTTGATAAAGCCTTATATGAGGCAAAGCGCCGCGGTCGCGACCGGGCTTGCTTAATTGGTTCAATACGCGCGTTAGATGAGAATGGTCTGGCGGCTATTAGTACCGAGTTTAACGCGGCGGCGGCCGATCACCGAGTGGCTCTAGTTGATATTTGTGCGGCGGCCTAAAACATTGATAATATAAGGCAATGGCAAACTATAAATTATACGGACGGACAAATTCGGGTTCGTGGGCTGTTCAAGTGGCGTTAGAAGAGATTGGGTTACCTTACGAGTCTTTTTGGGTAGGTCGTGAACCGGCCGACATTGAGCAACTACAAAAAATCAATCCAACCGGCAAAGTGCCCGCTTTGGTGCTGCCCGACGGGACAATGATGTTTGAGTCGGCCGCTATGTTAATTCACCTGGCTCAAGTTTACCCACAGGCTGGACTCGCGCCAGCCGTTCCGGGCCAAGCAGTTTTTTTACAATGGATGGTGTTTTTATCGGCGAATGTTTATGAGGCGGCATTGCGGATGTATTACCCGGAGCGCTATTCGGCGGGAGGGGTGAGCGTCGATGCAATAAAGCTTAAAGCCAAGTTGGATTTTGTCGCCCATTTGGAGGTTATAAGCAGCTCGTTAGCACCCTATGTGTTGGGAGATCGGTACTCAATTGCGGATGCGTATTTGTACATGCTAGCCTCTTGGTGGCCTGACGATAAACTACAATTCTCAGCACGATTGCCGAAGATCGCCGCCCATACGCAAGTGATTGCTGCCCGACCTGCGGTCAAAAAAATCCAGGCGCTGCACGCGGTATGACCTCGAAATTGGTCAAAATACGACCCAATGATGGTCTTTTAGGTGCTTCGAAGCCCTAATTACGCATATTTTTTCGACACACTCGCTTCGCCGTGGCAAACTCTGCGCCCGAATCTGGCTCCGGGATACATACCGGGTGCCAAAAATTGAATCTGCCGGTGTAAGCCGGCTTTACCTGACTTATAAAGAAACGCACGGAAATCTGATATGCCCCGCACAACACCGCTAGCCGATATTCGCAATATCGGCATCATCGCCCATGTCGACGCTGGTAAGACTACGACTACTGAGCGCATCCTGTATTACACGGGGCGTAAACATACGATTATTGACATCCACGACACCAAGGATCTCAAGACTTCGACCACGACCGATTATTTGGAACAGGAACAAAAGCGCGGCATCACCATTCAAAGCGCAGCGGTTTCCGCTTTCTGGCGGGATAAGAAAATTAACCTAATTGATACGCCGGGACACGTCGATTTCACCATTGAGGTCAATCGCAGCTTGCGTGTGCTCGACGGCGCAGTAGTGGTATTTGATGGTGTGGCGGGTGTGGAACCGCAGTCCGAAACCAATTGGCGATTGGCGGATAATTACGACGTTCCGCGTCTTTGTTATGTCAACAAGATGGATCGCAGTGGTGCGAACTTTCTGCGTTGTGTGGATATGATTAGAAAACGCCTAGGAGCGCGTCCTTTACCGGTGCAAATTCCGGTCGGATCAGAAGATAATTTTAAAGGCATGGTCGATCTGGTAGAGATGAAGGCTCTAGTGTGGGATTCGGACGACAAGGACGCCGAGTGGCAGATTTTTGACGTGACGCCCGATCTTGCCGACAAATTGCATATAACGACGCCAAGTGATCGAAAGCTATTGGCGGACTTGCCTAAATACCGCACGGAGCTAGTCGATACTTGCCTTGAGCAAGATGATGCGGCAATGGAAGCGTTTATAACCGATGGTACTGTGCCTTCAGGAGACGTGCTGCGCAAGGCGCTACGCAAGGGCACGCTGAACTCGGCTTTTACGCCGGTGCTGTGCGGCTCTTCATACAAGAATAAAGGCGTGCAGCAGGTACTCGATGCGGTAGTCGATTTTCTACCCGCTCCGACTGACGTAGCGTCCATTAAAACGGTCGATGCCGATGGCGCTACCATCGGCGAGCGCAAATGTTCGGATGATGAACCCTTTTCGGCGTTGGCTTTTAAAGTGATCAACGACGCCTATGGTGCGCTTACTTTTATTCGAGTTTATTCCGGTGTGTTGACCAAGGGTGCGTCGGTACAAAATTCCACGCGTGGCAAACGCGAGAAGATTGGTCGTATGGTAGAAATGTTTGCGAAGGAAGCAAACCCAGTAGATGAGGCGCGTGCCGGTGACATTATTGCACTGGTATCACTAGCGGATACGGAGACCGGCGATACCTTGTGCGACGCCGCCAACCCGGTGGTTCTGGAGCGTATGCGTTTCCCTGAGCCGGTCATTAGCGTATCGGTTAAATCTAAGAACAAGCCCGAACAAGAAAAGTTTGGGGCGGCGCTAGGAAAGATGGTTCGTGCCGATCCATCCTTGCATCTTGAAACAGATCGCGAAACCGGTCAGACCATTCTGCGGGGCATGGGTGAATTGCATCTTGAGGTGACTCTGGATCGCATGCGCACCGAGTTCGGCGTGGAAGGCACTATGGGCGAGCCACAAGTAGCCTATCGCGAGACCTTCACCAAAAAGTTAACCGAGCAGTACATCCACAAGAAGCAAACCGGTGGCTCAGGCCAATTCGCAGAAGTTTGGATTGTGTTTGAACCGTTGGCGCGCAGTGCGGGTTTTGAGTTTGTCGATAAAACGGTCGGTGGCTCGGTGCCGCGCGAGTATGTTCCTTCGGTTGAGAAAGGGCTAAAAATACAGAAAGAGGACGGAGTGCTTGCCCATTACCCCACGGTCGATTTTCGTGCGACTTTAATTGACGGAAGTTTCCATGATGTTGACTCTAATGCACTGACCTTTGAAATTGCTGCGAAGGCTTGTTTCCGTGAGGCTATTCGCAAGGCTTCGCCGATTTTGTTGGAACCGGTTATGAAGGTTGAAACTGTTACACCCGGGGATTATTTGGGTGATGTTATTGGTGACATCAATCGTCGTCGTGGTTCGATTCTAGATCAGCTGGAGCGCGGTACTAATATTGCAGTAGTGGCTAATGTGCCCCTTTCGGAAATGTTTGGCTACATCGGGCAATTGCGTGGTATGACCAGCGGTCGTGCTTCCTACACGATGGAATTCTCGCATTATGATCCCGTGCCTCGTCAGGTTGCGGACGAGGTAATTGCCGCAGTTGCTAAGGCTAAGGCTGCCGCTCTAGCTTAGCCTGCTGGATTAGACGTGCTGTGCTAGTTGAGTGTCGTGAAGCGGCGTCGCGCTTGAGTTAAGTCTTGCGGCGTGTCGACATCAACTAGTGCGTGCGGTAGGTCAATGAGCAGCAATTCAGATGATGGCAAGCTTCGTACCAGACCTCGAAGCCCGGCATCGTCCGCGATCTGTAAGGCCGGACGATAAAGGTGCTTGGGCAATATCAATGGCGTTGCACCTGTTTGGCCGGCACGGGTCGCGACTAATCGGCGCCGCGCCAATCGCCAACGCATCAACAATCGACTCAGGTCGCGTGCGCGCAATTGGCCTAAATCCACCGGCATGACGAATACGGCAGAGCTATATTTTGCGCGTCGCACCCCTAATTTTACAGAACTCGATAGTCCATCGGCGCGACGTGGATTCTCGATCACTACGACTCTTCGGTGTTGTAACTCGACCCGGTACCTGTGGGATCGTGGCGGAACGATGACTAATATTTTTATCGCTGGATTGTGAGCGACGGCTATCGTTAACACGGTTACGGTCCGCACTAGTAGGCTTAATCCATGAATTCGGGCCAACGGCTTCGGTCGGCCGAAACGCGTTGAGAATCCGGCGGCAAGAACGATTACGCAAGGTGTAGGCAGAGCAAAGCCATTCATTGATATGATAGTGCCATGAAAAAAGATCATGTGGGCTTACAACGTAGGCCGTTTTTGACTCCCGTCTGGTTATCTGTGATCGCCGCAGTGGCGGTGCTAGTACTGGCAGTGTGGTTATGGGGAACGGTAGAGGCCACCATGGTCATTGTGATTCGGCATGCGGAGAAAGAGCTGGGTAGTGTGACGGACCCGCCGCTGACTCCTGCAGGTGAGGCGCGTGCAGAATTGCTGGCAAGAATGTTTGGTGGCCTTAAGTCACCAGGTCAAGTAAACGCAATCTATGTGACATCTGCGCTACGCAATCGACTCACGGCAGCGCCGCTTGCCGCCCGGCTCGGATTGACTCCCTCTGTGGTTGATAAAGATCCGCGAAATATCGCACGTATTTTACTGCGTGACCACCCGGGTGGTATTATTTTGGTAGTAGGGCACTCAGAATCAGTACCGAAGATTGTGTCGGCATTGAGCGGTAATACTCAAATTCCAGAGATGGGTCACCAAGAGTTCGATACGATGTATATCGTGACTGTGCCGCGTATCGGTCATTCGACCGTATTGCGTTTGAAATACTAGAAATGCTTGAAATTTAGGAAAAATTATAGGTTCGGCGCATGCTGATACCAGTGGGCCGTTCACGTCGTACATTTTTATGACGGTTTGCTGGGCATCGGAGAGGGTGCCGATTTCGTGGGGAGTGTTGAATTCCTGATGAATCTTTGGCTTGACGGGGGCTTTGCTGCTAGTATTCTTAAAATTTTTCGGGGGAGTAGCTCAGTTGGGAGAGCGTCGCGTTCGCAATGCGAAGGTCGAGGGTTCGATCCCCTTCTCCTCCACCAGAATAGCCGGCCGGAGTGTATTCTCCGGTCGGTTGCGCCTCGGTAGCTCAGTGGATAGAGCGAATGCCTCCTAAGCGTTAGGTCGCAGGTTCGATTCCTGCCCGGGGCACCATTATCTGCCGGTCCGTTCCGGGCACATCGTAGATGAAGTAGTCCATGATAGTAACTGCGCCATTGATGCGATATGGTCTATTACATGCAACGATTTAATTGCGCTGCGAGCAATGGTCGAATGTGGAATACGGCGGCTGTGTGGCTCTTGTTAACATTCCTGGGGATACCGATTCGCTGCTTTGCGGCCGATTTGTGGGGCGGATCGGTGGATATTTCCAACGATTACATGGTGCGAGGAATTTCTCACAGCGAGCACTATGCTTCTTTGCAGGGCGATGTACATGTAGTTAGTCGGTCTGGGTTTATCGGCGGACTGTTGGTATCAACGGCTCGTACTCCAGCTGAGCTTGGCCGTAATGTCGAGGCTAATCCCTATGTTGGATTGGCTTGGACCTTCGCCGAGGCGTGGGCTAGTAAAGTCATCGCTGCGCATTATGCGTACTTAGGAGGCGGCAATGGCGCGAGCTACAACTATAGTGAGTTTAGCGCTGACCTAACCTATCAAGAGTGGCTAAATTTTAGTGTTGCGTTTTCACCCGACGCTAAGCGCTATATTGCCTATCTCGGCTTAACCAGGACGATGACTCAATCCGCTGAAGTTAACCTACGAGCTGATTTACACCACGCATTGACGGCTTCCGCGGGATTAGGTGCCGAACATTTGTCTGGACCGAATTCGAGCACCTATGTTTACTGGAGCGTCGGTATACATTATGACCTTAAACCGACGACCCTGGCTCTATCTTATGTCAATACGGAAAATGCCGAGGCCTCTTATTACAATGCGGCGGTGCAAAATCAATGGTGCGCTACCTTTATTTGGCGTTTTTAGCCTAAACACGCAACCTTTTTCGAAGCTGGGCGTACTTACGAAGGTACGACCGTGACATAGAGTAGCAGCAGTCCCCAATGCGCTTAAGGTTAGACAAATCGTTGGATGATGATGACCGTGCGTTGTTGGACGCTATAGTGCGTCATGAGCGCAAAGCTATAGATGAGTTATATCTGAACTATCATCGGCGCCTGGCGCGGTTTTTGTCTAGGATTGTGCCGCGTTATGAATCGGTTGAAGAAATCATTAACGATACCTTTATGGTCGTATGGCAACATGCGGCAAAATTTCGGGGCGCTTCGAGGGTTTCTACTTGGATTATGGGTATTGCTTACCGAACTGCACTTAAATCGCTACGGCGTGATCTGAGCGCGGCAACGCAATCGGTTGATGATTATCCGGAACAAAGTGTTAATCCTATGCAAGACACAGAGATGCAGGAATGGATCTTGAGGGCTGTGATGCATCTACCCATTGAACAACGCCTGACTATCGAACTGGCCTATCACATGGGGCATTCGGTTGAAGAAATCGCGGCCATTACCGAGTGCCCAGTGGGTACGGTCAAGGCACGCATGTTTCATGCGCGTGAAAAATTACGACGCTATTTGCCAGCACTAGGCGGTGGTGCCGAGCTCAACGGCTAAATGAGGTTAAATAAGGTGAACTCGCGTATGTCCAGCGCCCTTGACAATATTTCCGAGCATACCGAGATTTGGTTGCTGATCCCCTGGTATGCTAATGAAAGTCTTGAGGTGCACGACCGGCGTCGTGTAGACAATCATGCCCGAACTTGTACGGCTTGTCGCAACGAATTAAAGTTGCAACAGAGTATCTATAACTCAATGTTCCATGCCAGCACTATTGAGTATATGCCACAGGCTTCGCTGCGACGCCTCCACGAGCGATTGGATGCGCTCGAAGATTCGGAGTCAACGGGTATCGTGGTGGCTTCTGTGAAGCGCACTCATCGATTTTGGTCAGCACCGCACTCCTGGGCGATGGTTGCTTCTATTGCCGCATTGGTGGGGGCGGTAGGGGTTTTTGTGCAGATGTCAGTGCAAACCTTGCATCGTCCAGTGGCATCTAACTACTTTACTGTTACCGATTCGGCTCCCCGCATCAATGGCGTTCTAGTTCGAGCGGTCTTTACTTCGAGTATTACACTAACCGAACTGCAAACACTGGTGACAGAATCTAAGTTACGAATTGTGTCGGGTCCAACCGACGCTGGTGTGTATTCGCTAGCCCCCACAGGTGCCGGATCCATTAGTGAATCGCTTACACGTCTGCGCGCCAGCTCTAAAGTGCGATTCGCAGAAGGCGTTCAGACCTCTGATGGACAGTAGCATTTGAGATGATGCGATTTTTGCTTGTTACCGCAATGTTTTTCGCACTATGTGCCTGCGCTAGTAGCCCCCTAAAAATTGAGTCGCGTGCGCTTGGTCCTGCCCTCAGGCTGCCGGCCGATCGTTACATTGTGGTTGCGGTAGACAGTGATCCAGCAACCATTAGTCATGCGGCCAGTTCGCCGCGCGGTTACGATAGTTTTGTCGCGTACGGTCCTTCAATGCGTGCCGAAAAACTAATACGATCAGTTGAGGCTGACTATGGATTACATGAAGTTGCAGCGTGGCCTATTGCTCCATTACACATACACTGTACAGTTCTGGAGGTCGCGACGCAGGTGGACCGCTCTGCGCTGATAGCGGAGCTAGCGCACGATCATCGCGTGCGTCTGGTAGAGCCTTTGCAAGTCTATGAAACTCGTACTAATTATAACGATCCTTACTTGGGCTTGCAGCACGGATTTCAGCGAATGGACGTCGCCAATGCGCATCCACTGTCGCTCGGCACGGGGGTGAAAATCGCGATTATCGATACGGGTGCAGACGTGCGGCACCCGGATCTACGCGGCGCTGCTATTCACTCGGTTAATTTAGTGGACAGTGATGATCAGCAATTCCTGCGTGACCGACATGGTACAGAAGTAGCGGGTATCATTGCAGCGGTCGCTAATAATCACGAAGGCATAGTCGGGATTGCACCAGGATCACATTTATTAATATTAAAAGCTTGCTGGCAATTACAGGCTGGCGCTGATTCGGCGCGTTGCAATACTTTTACGATTTCGCAGGCTTTAGTCGCAGCGTTTGAGGCTCATGCGCAAATAATTAACCTCAGCCTCTCTGGCCCCAACGACGCCTTGTTGCACGCTCTGATCCTGGAGGGCCTGCGGCGCGGAATTATCATGGTTGGCGCTGCAGCATCCGACCCAGCAGATAATAACGATTTCCTGCAACAGGACGGTATCATTCAAGTGGCCAGTGGCGAAAATAGTTCCATACCGAGTTCGCCTGGGTTCGGAATGCCGCCGCTACGAGCACCGGGGCGTGAAATACTTACGCTTCTGCCCGATGGTCACTATGACTTTGCTTCCGGTAGTTCGCTGGCCACTGCGCATGTCACAGGAACGGTTGCCCTGTTGTTGGCAAAAAATTCGCGCATGAAAGGTGCTGACATTTACAGGATGCTACTGGATCACTCGGTGCGTATAGTGGCCGATGGCCAATTCACCGATAGCATTGATGCCTGTGCGACCGTCGCCGCGTTACTGGGTCACGGAACCTGCGCGTCTCACGGATCCCAAGCTAGTCCTAGTGGTAGGGATCATGGTGTCGCGCAAGCCAGCGATTGATGTCTGTGTTAGTTTGTCTGGGGATTAAAGATCAGGTGAATTAGCAGCCATGGATATCCGTAACAAGACAATAGTGGTGACCGGGGCCGGGAGAGGTATTGGTCGGGCGATTGCTCTGAGGCTCGCTCAAAATGGGTCAGATATTGCTCTTTTTGACATTAGCCAGACCGACCTGAATGAAACTAATGCACTATGCGTAAAGCATGCGGTTCGCGTGCGCAGCTACCTTGTGAATGTTGCGGACGAAGGTCAAGTCACTGATGCGATGAAGCGG
>JAYVYN010000191.1:0-3849 GCA_043784265.1 Gammaproteobacteria bacterium
AATCCGCGGCAAAAATTCCCGCTCCCAAACATCCAAGGTCATGGGCGAGATAAATTTAAACAATATTTGTCCTTTAGCATCGACCAGAAAAGTCTCCGGCGCCCCATAAACACCCCACTCGATGGCGGTGCGTTCCTCGTGATCAAAAGCAACCGCAGCGTAAGGGTTGCCTAATTGCCGCAGCCAAGCCTGGCCATCTTGACGCTCATCCATATAGTCGAGCCCAATAATAGGCACGGTGGTTTGTTTGGATATAGTCAATAGCGCCTCATGTTCCTGACGACATGCTGAGCACCAAGTGCCCCAGACATTGAATACGTATACCTGGCCTTTTAGCGTTGAGTTACTGACTTTTCGGTTGGCATCCAACACATCGGTGAGATTGAATATCGGTGCCGGTTTACCAATTAACGGTGAGGGCAAAGCCCGAATATCGCGTTTCGGATCGAGGCCAAAAGCGAACACCACCGCCATCACGACGAAGGCCACAAAGGGGACCAGAAACTTCCACATTACGCCATACCTGGGCTAGGCACCGGCACCGTATCGCCGGAGCGCACCGTTACACGCGATCGATAGCGCCGATCCGTTGCCGCTACAAACCCACCCAAAGCCATTACAAAGGCGCCTAACCAGATGTAGCGCACAAAGGGCTTGTATTGAATACGCATACTCCAAGCTCCCTCGCCCAAGGGGTTACCCAAGGCGACGAACAAATCACGAGCCCAATTGACCGAAATTGCCGCCTTACTATTATCGGTTTGTTGCGCCCAGAAATGACGTTTTTGCGGCTTAAGGGTTGTTACCTGCTGTCCCTTGCGGGTCACTTCGACTAGTGCTTCAACCGCATCGTAGTTAGGTCCACGCACATCCATGGAATTGACAAATTTGAAATCGTAGCCGGCGATCGTATAAGTAGCGCCTGGTTTTAACGACACATCTTTTTCAATTTTGTAGCTCTCGACGCCACTGGCACCGATCGCAAACATTCCAATACCGAAATGCGCAATCGCCATACCGAGCATGCCACCGGTTAGCAGTTGGCCATTGCGCCATCGATGCCAGGGTTCGAGGATTGACGAGAACATCACCCAGAAGCCAAAACTAAATCCGACTAAGCCTAAGGGATGAAAATCGCGGAACACCAGGCCTTGAATCATTACCGAGAGCAAAATAGCGAGTCCCAATAACCACCAAATAGGTTTAGCAGTCACCGTTAATTTCCCTCGCCGCCAGGCCGAGTGCATACCCACCGCCATAAATACCATCAGCGGTAGAACTGGCACCAAGAACATCACTGCAAAGACCGGCGGCCCCACCGAAATCTTGCCTAAGCCTAAGACCTCGTACACGAGAGGCGATAAGGTACCCCACAGCACCAGACCCGCCACTGCGACAAAAACCACATTGTTCACTAGTAGAAAAAATTCTCGGGAGAACAACTCAAATCCGCCCGGCACGTACAGCTTCGGTGCCCGCCATGCATACAGGGTGAGCGACCCGCCAATGGTCACCAGCAAGAATCCTAAAATATAGAATCCACGGGTAGGATCGGTGGCAAACGAATGCACTGACACCAATACGCCTGAGCGCACTAAGAAGGTTCCCACTAAACTCAAAGAAAACGCGAAAATCGCCAGCAACAAAGTCCAGCTCTTAAAGATGCCACGCTTCTCGGTAACGCTCAACGAATGCACCAATGCGGTACCCACCAACCAGGGCATAAACGACGCGTTCTCCACCGGATCCCAGAACCACCAACCGCCCCAGCCCAATTCGTAGTAAGCCCACCAACTCCCCAGCGCAATACCCATAGTCTGAAATAGCCAGGCAAACAAGGTCCACGGCCGAGTCCACTTCGCCCAGGTCTGATCTAATTGGCCCTCCAGCATCGCCGCTATCGCGAAGGCAAAGGCCACCGAAAAACCCACATAGCCGGTGTACAACATCGGCGGATGAATCGCGAGCGCAAAGTCCTGCAATACGGGATTTAAGTCAGCGCCGTCAGCCGCTGCGGGAATCAGCCGCATAAAAGGACTTGAGGTCCACAAGGTAAATAACATGAATCCGCTACTCACCAGACCCATTACACCCATCACCCGAGTCGCAAAAGTTTCCGGCAATTGGCGACTAAACGCCGCCACCGCAAGACTCCAAATCGATAGAATCAATATCCACAGCAGTAATGAACCCTCATGACCACCCCAAACGGCAGCCACTCGGTAAAATATTGGTAAATGCGAGTTCGAATGCTGCGCCACGTACAGCACCGAAAAATCATTGTTGACGAAGGAGTAGACCAGGCACCCAAATGCCAGTACCACAAACACAAATTGTCCCGCCACCGCAGGTCTTGCTACCGACATCCATGCGGCATTACCTTTCCAGGCACCACCCAAACTAAAAAACGCTTGCGCCAGACACAGTATGAACGCAAGTATAAGCGAGAAAATTCCTAATTCAGGTGCCATTACATTGCTCCAGCCAGTGCCATAAAATCACTCCATTGAGTGCCATCAAATAACTCCAGGTCGCGTGGCGCGCACCGGTTCGTTGGCAGCGGGCTTTAAGCCTGGTTTATTCTTCAACGAGGCAGCCACTTCAGGCGGCATGTATTTCTCATCATGCTTCGCCAAGACTTCATCGGCCACAAAAGCTCCGCTCGAATTCATGGTGCCATGCGCGATAATACCCTGGCCTTCCCGAAACAAATCCGGTAGTACGCCGGTGTATTCCACCGGCACTTGATGTGCAAAATCGGTGAGCACAAAGCGCACTTGAAGCGCGCCAGGAGCGCGAGTCACGCTCCCCTTGACCACCATACCGCCGACTCGAAAACGCTTGGCAACCGGGGCTTTGCCCATAGCGACTTGGCTCGGATCATAATAAAACATAATGTTCTCGCGTGAGGCCATCACCGCAAGCGCAACCGAGGCGGCTACGCCTCCGAGTATTCCGAGTACTACGTACAATCGTTTACGTCGCGGCGTCATGCGCGCTTCTTAGGGGCCATCGCAGCTGCGCGTGCCACGCGCAGCTTGGCAGCCGCATGAAGATTACCGGCAGACCAGAGGTTCCACGCAAAAATAATCAAAGCCACCGCAAAACTAGGCCACACAAAACGGGCATACCCGCCCATGGCCAAAATTCCTGAATTTAAATCCGGGCTAGTCACGTCTTAATCGCCTCCTGCACCCACTTAGCCTGGCGCTCTCTCTTAAGCACCTCACCGCGTAGCCGCATACATAGAACCGCACCAAAGAACAACATGAATCCGAGAAAACACGCTAACAAGGGCACCAACATACTGAGCGCCATGGTGGGCTTGCCAAATTTTGCAACGGTCGCACCCTGATGTAACGAGTTCCACCACACCACTGAATAATGAATAATGGGTACATTAACCCCTCCGACCAGTCCCAACAAAGCCGCCGCGCGGTCGCCACGCGCCGGATCTTCGAATGCCGAACGCAGCGACATCACACCGATATAGAGGAATAACAAAATCAGTTCCGAGGTCAGCCGCGGATCCCAGACCCAATAAGTGCCCCACATGGGCCGCCCCCACAGCGATCCGGTGACCAAGGCCAACAATGTGAAAGAGGCGCCGATGGGCGCCGCCGCCGCTGCCACTGCATGGCCAATTTTAATACGCCAAATCAGCGCAATTGCGCCGGCAATGGCCATGGTGCTATAGCAAAACATGGAAATCCAACCGGCGGGCACATGCACATAAATAATCCGAAACGCATCGCCCTGCTGATAATCAGCCGGCGCAAAAAACAAACCGACCACCTCGCCGTAACCGATCGCAAGTGCCGCGCCCGCCAAAAACCAGGGCGTCAAGGT
>JAYVYN010000192.1:0-4381 GCA_043784265.1 Gammaproteobacteria bacterium
CTACGGTTACCTCGAAGCGTAACGCGCGAAGCCCTGCAACCAGCGGCTCTGCATCAGCTCCTGCACCGCATACGAGCACATTAGGCACAGGCGCGATAAACTGGATCCAAGCCTCGTGTGCCTCGCCCGATTCCTGCCAGCAGAGTGATTGTCCCGCGGCGCCCTGTATCGCTGCGCTGCATGCGAGTGCGAGGGGTTGCACCATCGGACACTGCGGGGATGCTGGCCAAACATGGGTGCCCAGTGCTGCCGGAGAGCCCCTGTGCACGATTGCAAGTACTGCTGGCTGGCCGTCTCGCGCATGCTGTCCCGCTGTGTGTAGTGCGCTTGCTGCGCTGCCACTCTGATGTCCGGGTTCGAGCAAGATGCGCATCGCGCCTTCGCAGCCGGCACCTATGCCGAACAGCAGATCATCGTGCCCGCGCATATCGTAGGCGACAGAGCGACAAATTTCGGTCGATAGCACTTGATCCGCGTGCTCGCGAAGATCGTGTTCTAAACAGCCGCCGCTCAGTAATCCGGTAAATCGGCCGTCCGGCTCGATGAGCATGCGCGCACCCGCTTTACGGTAGGTCGAACCCGCTGTAGCTACAATAGTGGCAATGACCGCAGGACCCGGCACGGCTGCCATTCGTTCGAGCAAAAGCTCTAAACTGGTATCCAGCCGCAGCGGGTTCATGCGATCGTCTGCTGCGTTCGCCTCAGAAGGGCAAGCCGTGGGATTGTCCACCCATGCACATCAGCATCGGAATCGATAAGATAAAATTGATGCGCGAGGCGCGGCCCGCGATTTTGCGAGCCGCTGCTTTCTGTTCGTCAGTTGCGGCAACGATGCCCAGGATTTTCTTTTGGTTCGGCCAAATGAACACCCAGACATTAAATAGCATGATGGTGCCAAGCCATGCACCGACGCCGATAACACGATACGCAGGTTCGAGCATGAGAGCTTTAAGAAGCCCACCGGCATCACCGTAGCCTATCGACAAGTAACCCGCTCCGGTGACCCAAGTTGCGACTGCTGCCCAGCGAAACCATAGTAACGCACGGGGCGCGATGTACTTCGAGATACCAGCCCCACCGGGGCCACCTTTATCGGCACCGGCAATTGCGAGAGCGGGAGTCTGAACCACGTTAAAGTAATATAAGAGCCCAATCCACATCACTCCACTCACTGTATGTAGCCATCGATCGACTTGCGGAACATGCAAACCGATGCTCGCTCCGCTCCACGCGCTGAGCGAGACGCCAACGACAATTGCGAGCACAAATGCGCTAATGATTGCGCCTTTAACGGTATTAAGCGGATGCATGATTGAGTCCTCGGTGATTAAATAAAAATATTAGACGCTAACCTAAAATTATAAATGCGTCCCTTGGGAACAATTATTTTTCGCATTATAGCGGTTTGCGGATGTAGTAGACTGATCATTCGTACGAGGAGGACGAAAGGACCCTATGATGAAGTCCATTATGAACGTCGACGAAGTGAACTTTGACGAGGTTGAGGAGAACGGCTTTAACTGTGCGCCATTTGGCATTGTCGACGCTTGTGGATGTCGAGGCGTGTGAATATCCCGACTCCCAGGAGGTCCTCAGTGTGGCAGGGCAACGTGGCAAGCGAGGTCCGCGGAAAATGTTTCGCGGCGAAACCGCGGTTGATTGTTACGATCGCGAAAAAACGCAGGCAGCCCGAATGCTACGCGCCTTAATCTGTGGACTTGCTCTGTTGCTGACCGCTCCCGTAGGCGCGAAGCCATTGACGGCAGAGCAGAAATTTAGCATCGATTCAGCAGTCGCGAGAATCCTGAAAGCCAGCGAAGTCCCGTCGGCTTCGATTGCGATCGTCACCGATGGCAAGCTCGATTATGCGCGAGCCTACGGGAACCAACGACTCAACGGTACTATCGCCACGACTTCTGCGCGCTATCCGATTGCATCGATCAGCAAGCAGTTCACGGCTGCCGCGATCCTGCTTCTGGTCGAAGCGGGGAAAATGTCTCTTGATGATAAAGTCGCCAAATACCTGCCGGCACTAACGGCCGCCGATAGTGTGACCATTCGGGAACTATTGGGGCACACCTCGGGCTATCGCGATTATTGGCCACAGGACTTTGCGTTCGCGGCAATGACGAAACCGACAACGCCGCAGTCGATCCTTGATCATTGGGCCAAAGTGCCCCTCGACTACAAGCCTGGGTCTAAGTGGCAATACTCAAACACGGGTTATACCGCGGCTGGACTGATCGTGGAGTTGGTTGCGAATGAGTCGCTGCAGAACTTCGAGCAGCGGCGCCTGTTCCGTCCGCTCGGCATGGATGTGGTACTCGCTGCCAATGGATTGTCGCGGGAGGATGCGCGCGGAACTTCCCGCTATGCACTAGGTCCCGTGCGACCCGCGCCGGGTGAGGGGACCGGGTGGGCGTTCGCGGCGGGGGATTTGGCGATGACCCCCACCGAACTTGCCAAATGGAACATCGCGCGACTTAGCCGAACAGTCTTAAAACCCGAGAGCTGGCAGCTTCAGGAAACCAACGTGGCGCCGGTTGTCGCGGGTCTTAGTTACGGTCTCGGAGTAGACATCGATGTTGTTGGAACCCATCAACGCGTTTGGCACGACGGTGGCTGGAGCGCTTACCTATCCAGCAATCGTGTCTACCCGGCCGACCATGCCGCGATCACGGTCTTCATCAACGCGGGTTTTTCGAACAGCCAGGACGCAATTGCGGATGCAATCGAGGCCGTGCTTTTCAATGCCGCCGATGAAGCCGGGGAAGCCCGGTTGATGTTCGAGAAATTGCGTACAGGCCAAGTCGACCGGTCGAAGTTTACCGAAAACGGCAATTTTTACTTCACTTCCGCGGCCCTGGCGGACTATCACTCTAGTCTCAGTGTTCTAGGGGAACTGAAGAGCATGGTGCGTTATAAGCCGACCGGCCTCCGTGGCGGTCTGACCATTGACCGTTACATCCTCACCTTCACGGATCGCAAGCTGCAATGTGTGGTCCGCGCCGATCCGTCCACCGGTCGTATCGAGCAGTTCGCTCTTTATCCGTTTACTGATTAACCGCTTCCAAGAGCCGCATATCATTGTTTTTTGGCGTATTTACCCGCGTACTCACGGGTATCGCGAGCATATGGGTATCGGGATATTGCTTGATGACTTCGAATGCCTCGTCGCTGCTTCCCGTAAGCCACGCGTCGCGGTCTTGCTCCCGTAGAATGGCAGGCATACGCTGTTTTACGTTGTGAATCTCCCGCATAAGCCGATTCGCAGGTAAGGTAATAATCGTACAAGACTCCACCGCAACCCCGTCGGCGCCGACTGAGGAATCCCAGAGTCCGGCAAAGCCAAATATATTCTGATCGTTTAACGTGATGTAGTAGGGTTGCGTACTCTTGCCGTCCGCTTGCACCTGCCACTCGTAAAACCCCAGCGCCACCACTATGCCCCGCTGCCCGCGTTTCCACGGGCCGCGCCAAGTCGGGGCAGTGGCTATTTTTTCCAAGGTCGCGTTAATGGTGCTGTACTTGGGCTGCACGCCCTTTGCCCAAAATGGAATAAGACCCCAATGTAAGCGCGAGCAGCTTCGCTTGCCGTGCGTTTCGCGGACCACGGGAACATTCTGCGTCGGCGCAACATTATAGCTCGCGGGAAACTCGAGTTCAGACCGCACGAGATTGAACTCAGCCTCGATCGCAGCCTCGTCAGGACTTACGTATCGACCGCACATGCGCGCGGAAATCTTGCCATCGCCTCGAAATCGCCGAGGTCCTGGTCGTTACGAACGTAGAGGTGGCTCGCCTCGCGAACTGGCTGAAAATCCCAAGGCGTGTATCGACCCACGCGAAGTGCATCATTTACTAAGTGGCGCCGCCGCTGGCTCGCGATTACGGCTGCAGTAAGGCCGGGCATATCCCAGCGTCGTTTAACCTCTGCAATGAATTCGTTTTTGCGACCCCGGTGGACCGGCACCTCCGCCAAATTGCGCACTTCGTCGGGATCATCGATCAAATCGTACAGCTGATCGGGATCTACCGGAGAGTGTACAAATTTGAAGCGCCCACGTTTAATCATCACTAACGGTGCGACCGCGCCTTCGGCTAGATACTCGCCTATGACTTCGTCAGCACTAGTCGTCTCACCCTGCAATTGCCGCACGAGGCTAACGCCATCCAGTGCTGTCGCGTACGCAGGTGCGTTGCCCGACAGGTCGCATAAGGTCGGCAAAATATCCACCAGCGATGCTGAACCTGACACCCGGTGTGCAGCGAAGCGTTGTGGTGCATGCACGATCAGCGGTATGCGACACGCAGGCTCAAAGAAATTCATTTTGTACCAAAGGCCACGCTCGCCCAGCATATCGCCATGATCCGCGAGTAA
>JAYVYN010000193.1:0-20555 GCA_043784265.1 Gammaproteobacteria bacterium
CCCTACGATACCCTTTAGTCTTCATGCGATCTACTCATAATTGAAAATAGCCCCTCAATTTGCTACGATGACTGTACGCTATCGCACCAAACGAACATATTTACAGCCTATTTTTACGGGTTAAAAAACTCATCGCCGCACGTTTTCCTATAAGATATCGGTGTTCGATCGTATAAGCTGCCGCTAACCGGTTCCCCCGTAGGGAGAGGCTAACTTGACATTAAAACAACCCCTAAGCAGCGACACGATTCGCGTATTGATTGCAGAAGACAATGGTGACCTACGCATGGCAATACGACTATTGCTGGATGGTGAACCCGATTTGCGATGCGTGGCCGAGACGGGAAATCTCGACAATATTGCGCAGCTCAGCGAAGAATTCCAAGCCGATGTAGTCTTACTTGACATCGAACTGCAAGGGAAGTCTAGTCTACAAATATTAAAGACACTGCAAAGCCAACAGCCGAAGACGCGATTCTTAATTCACAGCGGGCATGCGCACGCGGATATTCAACGACTAGCGATATCATCGGGTGCCAGCGGATTCGTTGTCAAGTCAGGGGATACGCTGGAGTTATTGACAGCCATCCGCTCGGTAATGATGCACATTCCTATATATTCTGCGCGAACTGGATAGCGACTTAGCGAGTCACTTGAGCCAGCCGACGCATGCGGGCGACCATTCGACGCCAGGTTGCCGATTCCATTGCCGGCATACCGCTGGAATAGCTTCCTGAAGTCTTAATAGACTTTGTAATAAGACTGTAGCCAGTAATGACAACATCGTCAGCAATTGACAAGTGTCCGGCTATCCCGACTCCCCCACCAATCATGCAACGCTTGCCGATGGTTGTACTACCAGCAATTCCTACACAGCCCGCGACTGCGGAATGTGCCCCAATGACCGTATTGTGACCAACCTGAATTTGATTATCTAACTTAACGCCATCTTCAATGACGGTATCATCCAGGGTACCGCGATCTATCGTTGTGTTTGCGCCTATTTCGACATCATCGCCAATTCTAACCCCTCCTAATTGGGGCACCTTAGCCCAGCTCCCGGTACCGCTATCTTTCGCGAAACCGAATCCGTCGGACCCAAGCACCACACCCGCATGAACAATGCTACGTTTTCCAATATGGACACGGGAATACACGGTAACCTTACCCACCAAGAGGGCATCCTGATGAATGTACGTTCCCTGCTGAATAAAACACCCAGGTCCGATAACAACCCGGTCACCAATATGAACATTACTTTCAATAATTGTATAGGCTCCAACGCTGGCAGTCGACGCTATCCTAGCGTCACTTGCAATAACAGCACTTGGATGAACACCTGAGTTCACAACAGGTTGCGGATGCAGCACGGCTGCGATATGCGCAAACGCGAGATAGGGATTTGAATCAACTAACGCCGCCACGGGACAAATTTGCTCATCTGCAGGAGCTACCAAGACGGCTGTGGCACGAGTTGTCTCGAGTAGTTTTTTATATCGCGAGCCGCGATAATTCATCAGAAAACTCAACGAGCCGGATTCAGCATTTGACAGGCTTGCGACCCGATTTACCATTAGTTCAGGGTCACCGCGTAAGCGCAGACCGAACCGGCTGGCTAACACTCCCAAACTCAACGATTCGGTTAATTGCCCCTCAGGTACCTGCATTTTCTAAGGTTTCAATTGCAAACGAATTTCCCCGTTTACGTGCGCCGCACTGTGAACGTTGACATACAAATTTCCAGCCTTATAACTTTCATACTGGGAACTCGTGAATTTGGTGCCGGCTGGCACTGCCCAATGGTTATCAGCCGTTTTTGCTAATTTTACCACTACCGGCCCATTGACCCCTTGAGCACCCGCATGAATATGAGCAGCCGTGCCTTCAATGCCCGTTGTATCAATACCTCCGCTCACCGCCATATCGCTTCCTACCACGATGTCACAGCGCGCTGATGCTGCCGTCGACACCGGCGGTACTTCCTGATCACCCATGAGTGTTTGACCCATCCCAGCCGCGAATATTGACGAACTCGCCACTAATGCGACCAGAAAAAATGAATTAACTATTACTTTATTCATAGCAAAAATTCGTCCTATTTACATGGTTAGCGATAACTAGAACGTTAGCGTACGCTATCACGATCCGCTTTTCGCGAGATATGCCACCCTAATTTGTGTAGGATTCATCTGGCACACGGCACTGAAAATCTAACCGAAGTCCCTTGGTTCAATGCGCTAACAATTTCAAATCGCCCACCAAAATGTTCAAGACGATGCCGCATGCTACTAATGCCGTTCGCGGGTATTGGAGGCGACTTCGTTTTGCCAATACCTCTACCATCATCTTGCACGATTATTTGCAACCATCCACCTGCCGCGGAAATAAGAAGGTGAACCCAGGTAGCATTGGCGTGCTGTACAACATTAAATAGCGCTTCTTCGGCGACCCGATACAACGCTATACCAATTGCCGCCGAAATTATCGGAACATTGGTAGTAATCGAGATAGAACACTTAAGATTTGCCTTACGACAGCTCTCCTCGAAAAGCACCTGAAGTGCGGTAGGCAGCCCAAAGTGATTAAGTAAGCTTGGTCTTAGTTCCTCAACTACGCCCCGCTCGATTTCTACCGCCTCACCTAATAAAGCGTCTATGCCCTGAATTTTTTGCAGAATCTCAACGTCAGCGGCAGAAAGCCGAGTACGAACCCAGGCCAAATCCATACGAGCTGCAGTCAAAACGTCACCCATTACGGCATGCAGACTATGTCCTAAATCGGATTTCTCTTGTTCAGAAGTCCGATGCAGATAGTTGGTTAAGTCAAGTAACTCCCGGTCACTTGCACCCTTCGAAGCCCCAGCCACATCCGGGACAACTAGTCGATAAAGTGCCTGCCATAATTCTCGACCAGTCCAGCGTAGCTTCAACCTAGCCTCGATGCTTGTCATTCCACAAACTAACGCGAGCTTTCATAATTGCGGCATCTTTACTCTCGTGCGCGGGAAGTCTAGCGCGGGATTTGCCCTTCTCCGCCGCCGCCTCCGCCTCAAGCTGGATTTCAGGCTGCAAATTTTTGCGCTTTTTACCATCGACTGCACCGCTCTCCACGAATTTCGTCTCTTTATCGTTGAAACGACGCGCCGATTCACAATCGCCCTCAGCTTGAACTTTTGATTTCATCTGAAATAACCGTTGTTATCTTTAGTGACGTCTGTTAGCACTTACTACCATGATCTGATTATGAGTATTTGCTTCATGCACACTCGAAAAATTCTCAACTCCAATTGATCCACTTAGCGCGATTATCGACACCACTAACGATGGCACACCTAAAAGCCAAATCAGCAATAACTTCATCTTAATTCCTAGATCTTAAATGTCCAGGTATGGTGGTGGCCTTTGTAATTTCACTCTGTCGGTCAAGAGCCCTCATTTGGGACGATATCTAGTCATCAATTGTCAGCGGACTCCGACGCGCTGATCCAGTCAGCGAAAGCCTACATATTTTTGAGTAATTGCTTACTCCACACTCAAATTGCATAAAGGAGACTTCAAGGCTATTTTTTTGGTAACTACAATCAACTCCACAAAAATTCGGTACGCCACACCCGCTAGGCGAGCATCGGTTCTCGAAAAGCGGCGTTCCTTAAAAATGGCGGGATCAGCTCACGCGTTCGTAAGGGGAAGTACCGCAAACTTCTATAAATGGCTAGGAAAGCGTGGAGCCTCTGTTCCAAAAGGTCCCGAGGTATGGATATGCGGCGACTGTCATGCGGGGAACATTGGTCCCATCGCGGATGCCGACGGCAATATACATGTGCAGATACGAGACCTTGATCAAACGGTTATAGGAAACCCCAATCACGACCTTATTCGACTTGCCCTCTCACTCGCGTCCGCCGCTCGCGGGTCAGACCTTCCGGGCGTTACTACCGCACATATGCTCGAACATATGATGATTGGTTATCAACGAGGCCTTAAGAGCCACAACGGTCGCCGAATTATCGCGAGCAATAAGCCGACCTGCGTCAAGCTGGTTATGAGACGCGCAATGTCCCGCACGTGGAAGCATTTAGCACGGGAACGGCTCAAAGATTTGAAACCGAATATTCCACGCGGCGAGAAATTTTGGCCCCTCACCCAACAAGAAATAAAGGCCATTGATAGGCTATTTTTGCAAGAGGACGTGCGACGGCTAGTTACGTCACTTAAATCAAGAGCGGATGACGCTCGGATCGAAATACTCGATTCTGCGTATTGGATGAAAGGCTGCAGCTCCCTAGGGCGATTACGCTTTGCAGTATTGTTGAATATAACGAGTAACTCAGCAAAAGAAAGTGAATATTGCCTCATAGATATCAAGGAGGCGACACTAGCAGCGGCCCCACGTGCCCGCGATGCGGCAATGCCACGGGACAATGGTCTACGAGTGGTTGAGGGGGCAAAACATCTTTCTCCAGCCCTTGGCGATCGAATGATAGCGGCCAAACTGTTAGGCCGGTCCATTGTTCTTCGCGAACTTATGCCCCAAGATTTAAAATTGGAAATCGATCAACTCTCGCGTCAGGAAGCAGTGGAGGCGGCACAATATTTGGCAGAAGTCGTAGGCAGTGCCCACTCAGGACAGATGGATGCCACGACCCGGAGGTCGTTCGGCGATTCTTTCAAAATGCGTAAGTCGGCACAGCTAAATGCCCCCTCATGGCTATGGTCAAGCGTCGTCGAACTTGCCGCAGTTCATGAATCCGCATATCTCGACCACTGCCGCGAGTATGCGCTCGACTAATTTACGACCCCGTAGCACGTTGAAAAAGCCACACCAACGCAAGACCAGCGATAGCCGTAGACCCCCAGGGCATTAGGCCACGCTGATAAAATCGCGTGGCACGCAGCCAGTAGGCAATCGGCATTACCGCCAATACAACTGCCAACTGTCCTGCCTCCACGCCCAAGTTAAAAGCCACTAACGATACCAGTCGCGCCCCAGCTGGAAGTCCCATTTCAGACAGCACTGCGGCGAATCCAAAACCATGAAGTAATCCAAAGGCAAACGCTATGCGCCAACGGGCTTTAGTGACCAACGGAAAGACATTATTAAGTGCTGCAACAATGATTGAGGCGGCAATGATGGACTCAGTCAACCGACTGGGTAACCGAATAATGTCGAAAGCGGCTAACGATAGCGTTATTGAATGGGCTAAGGTAAATGCGGTGATCACTTTGACTATATTGAATAACGCGGGTTTTGCCTGCGCGACAGCGAGCCACCGATTATCTTGACGCACCAACACCGCTGGCAATAACAGCGACAACAAGAACAGCAAATGGTCAATTCCGCTCCAAATATGCCAAACACCGGCCTGGAAATATTCTTCAAAAGCATACCAAGACGATGGATGCTTAAGGTCAAACAACTGAACTTGGCGATTGCCACCCAAAACAGCGGTTTGTGTTACACCCGAAGTGGTAAGCGTGAGTAGCCCGCGATGCGAGGGATCCTCTTCATCCAATAACCGATAGCTAATAGTCAGTTGATGCGTAGTGGGGCAATCGGCGTTAAAGGGCACCCACAAATAGTTACCATCGACACGTTCGTTAATTTGTAGCGGCCCAAATTGAAGCGCACAGCCACCCTTGGATCCTGTCAACTGCAGATGCTGGCGCAGGTATTGCGTAAACGGTTCCTGCGCCGCACGAACCTCTCCCCAGGTAATTTTGCCGTCACGATTAGTATCGATTCCGACGGCGAGTTCGGCATCGCGCAGTGCCAGCTCAAGCGACCCGTCGGCCCGAGGGTCATTAATTCGTACATTCAAAAAACTATTGCTCGCCACATGTGCCGAAGCAGTCAACGCGACAAGACTCAATAGCAGCAGACCCACGTGCTGCTTAAGCGCTGACTTCACGGTCAAACTCCTAGTCTCGCCAGGCGCACATCACTCAAGCCCTGCGTATGTGCAAACTCGATCGCAGGGGCGGCTTTTTGCATATCAGCCGCTGAGTGAGCAGCATTGACTAATATCAGAATATCATCTGGCTCGCGCTGCACCGCCCAATTGGCAAGAGCGGCAACAAGTGCGGCTTGCGGATTATTTTGCACTTCGAGTAAAAACCGCGCTTGCTCCCGCCGGTGAACCGCCTCGCCCCGCGCCGATTCGGCAGAAAAGGCAGCCTCCAACAGTGCTTTGCTGCGTGCCAGACCTGGATCATTTTGTTGCTTTTGTGCAATGGCGAGTCGCAGCAACAAGGGCTCAATGCTCTCTTCGCCTTTAAGTAGAGCAAACACTTCCGAACTGCGGTGTTGTCGCAACAATAGGTCCGCATAGGCCGCACGAACGTAAAAATCTCTTGGACTTAATTGTAAATCGTCGCGAAACCAACGCTCCGCATCGGCATCCCGTCCGAGGCGCACCGCCATCTCGCCGAGTTCGGCGTCGCGCCAACCACGTTCGGCATCCAACATTCCCTGGCTCGATAAAGCCACGAGGGTTGCGTATGCACTATCTAGATGCCCGTTAAGACCCTTAAGACCCTGTTGACAAATTATACTTAGGGCAACATCGGCCCAGCGTGAAAATTGCTGGCAAGCGTCCGTCGCTTCTCCATACCGTCCCAGCACGCGAAGTATCGTCGATCGTGTGAGCCAGGCTTGCGCATCGTTGGGTCGTGCGCTTAAGGATCGATTAAGTGTGATCAAGGCTGCATCAAATTCATGGCGACTCTGTTGCACGGTCGCTTGTAGGACTAATGCCGAGGGAACCGGGGTTGCCTGTGCCACCCAGGGTTGCAGAACCGCTTCTGCGTAGCCTAAAAAACGCAGATCTCCGGTACTTCTGGCTTGTCCGATGTAAAACCTAGCCAACGGTACCGCCACATCAAGACGTCCGCGTGCGAGCCTTCTCGCAGCTAACTCCGTATGATGAGCACCCGCCGGTAGGTCTGCCAGCACCCGGGCGTCATCAGTCGGTCTATACGGATTAGCGGCGAGCGGCGCACAGAGCACGCCGCTCGCAACCATAGTCCCCAGCAGTTGTTTCACGAACTGACTGGCTTTCATCACTAGCCTACCGGTATCGGATCGGCGGTTTCGTCATTGACATCTGCCAATGTCAAAGCTCCGCCGGCCACAGGCTTCGGGTCATCAGTCTCCGAAGTTTGCTGAGCGATCGCCAGCACTTGAGCCGTGCTCAAAGGCTGCGGCGGTTGTACCACGACAGGCGTGGGGGTCGAGCCTGAGTGATTGTGGCCGCAGCCTGCCAGCAACACTCCCCCCGTAAGTACTAACGCTGCAATCAGTGTTTTCGTATTCATGATTTCCCTCTTTACTTGGTGGCGCCGTTAGGCGATCCAGGAACGGGTGTCATGAGATACGGGAATACCGTCAGATAATTGGCCGGGTTCGGCTCCGCACCATCGGTGTAGTGAAGTTTTCGCGACGCATCCGATTTCGGATCAGGATCAGTAGCGCTACCATCCATAGGCGACAACAACACTCCCATCTCCGCTCGCAAAGCGACGTCTACTACGTCATCTATCGGTCGACGGCCATTAGGGAAACCCGCCACATCACCGCCAATCACGCCCAAATCATTTTGGGTCGCTATCGGTGTTACGGGCGTACTGGTGTTTAATCGTAGCAGCTCAGCCGGCGTCACATGTGCAGGCTGATTTAGGCCGGGCACACCGGTCAAAAACACCTGAACTAGATCTGCGCGTGGATAAACATTGGGCGCCACCACACCGGCACCACCAAATAACGCCTGCAGCAATATGGGCAATGAAGGATTGGTCACATAGTCTGCAAATTGCTTATCGTCTTTCGGCTTCGAACCGTTAAAACGGTCTTTGTCCGGCAAACCGATGACTAATTCGTTGACCAACGGTGCACCTAGGCGCGATACCTGAACCCAAGGACCACCAGCGATAAAGGGACCTGTCGGACTTGTCTTAGGACCTACGCCCGCTTCGCTCTTATCGCTCTCCGGTGTCGAATTGTGCACACCCGCCTGCCGCACGCTAGCCGTTGTCCAGCCACCGATCACGGGGTCACTTCCCGCTGTCAAACACGCAGTCGGAATTTCTAATGCCAATGAAGTGACGTTTTTGTTCGCCAAGCTATTGGGCTGGGAATTGCGTGCATTGACGCCTGCAGGGGCTAGCTCTTCGACTGGATATTTGATATTGACCAGATCGAAAGTCTCGCCTAGATTAACTACGAATCCATCCATGCGCTGCCCTACGAAAACCTTACCAGGAGTACTGCAGCCCGGAATTGTAATCATATGAATAAAGGTATTCGAATAATCGGGGTAATTAGGAATAGACTTATTACCAATGTTGTCGAGCGGCTTGGAAAAACTCGTGCTGCCGGTACTGGCGTCGACAATCGGCTGGACTGTTCCATGACGACGGTCGCCCGTTACCAAAGTGAGGGTGTAGCTTTCCACTACATTCTGCGCACTCATATCGGTTGCGGTTATCGGTCCAATATTGGTCAACGGGACAGGAATCGACTTACCGCCCGCCGTCACCGCTAAACCTGCGCGTTTATCTTGAAAGCGAAATTGGTAAGTGAGACCCTCAACTCCAGAACCGGTGTTATCGATATGAATCTCATACAGAGCCTGAGTGTCCATAAAAAAGTAGTTTGGACCGCCATAGGGATCTTGCAACGGTTGATAATTGGCAATTAGGGTTATATAACCGTCGCGACCTGTTTCATAGCTGCGAAACATATAGAAATCACTAGCGTCAACCTTAGGACGGCTAGAAATAAAAGGCGCCTCGCGATGGCTCGACGCCTGGCTACCAGTCGCCCCCAACATTGCAAGCGATGCCATCAGTAGTAATGGCGGTTTAGAACGTTTCATCGATATTCTCCATTGAGTTAAATGTGACGAGATCAAATATCCCCCTTACCTACCCATACGAGCTCCAACCGGAGGCAGATGCAAGCATGAGCAAATATATATTTAGGCTGCGAACCCACGGCGCGGCAACTAGGCGAGCACTACGAATTGGCTACTGCTCCAACTATAATCACCGACCCGGTTGGCGCACCGGTGGGCGACCCACCGAGCGGTTCGACGCTGACAGCCAGTTTTCGGGCGCCTATTATCGCCGCCGATTGGCGCTCACTTAAGGTTCGTACCAATGCACCGCTTTGCGGTAAAAGTCCAAGAGATACCTGCGATTTCCCATGTTGCGGTAGCGCCCACAGCTCGAACGTCTTATGTGAATTCGCAACCAATATCGCAAGCGTTACGACCTTCATTTGGCGCGCGTCGACAGAACGCTCAATACGCCATTGTGGGTGTGTCGCGTCAACCCCCAAAACAGCGATCACTTGGGTTGAAATCGGTGCCAGTATTTTTGGCGCTATCCATACCGCTACTGCTACTAGGACCGCCGCGGTCGCCAGGGGAAGATACAATCTGAGAGCGAAGCGCGGTTTAAACGAGGCCTGTTTAGGAGAGATTCGATCCCTGATAAGCGGCCAGACCTGCCCACGGGGCCACAGGGGACTCAATTGCAGCGCGAACGGTGTCAAGCGATCCTCCCAGCGATCACGCGCCGCACGAGCGCCTGAGTTTGATAGGCAGAGACGCTCAAAACGTAGCCGCGCAGCACCTCGCAGCGTCCCGACCACATAGTCGGCGCCAGCATGTCCAGTAACTTGGGGAAAATGTAATTCATGGCTCTACCGTTGGATTTCCGCATGGGTGAGATCAGTCTGCTGCATTGCTTTCTCAGTACGACGAGGCCACGCGAGCTCTGTAAGCATTGAATTAAGCATCATGTTAGCGATACGTGTCTGTAAGCCCACCGTATGCAGGTTTTAACAAATATTCCTACATCAACAAGGTGTATGTCCGATGACGCTTACAGTGGGACATTGCATCCGAGTACATAAGATCCGCTCTGACTGGTCGATAATGTTAGTTGGCATAACGCTAATCGCACAGGAGATCGCAATGGGACGCGGAATTTTACTTTGGCTGCTCGGTGTACCTCTACCCGTTATTTTACTGTTAGCGATGTGCTCGCATCGCTAGTGATATTCGCGTCGCTAATCACCTAAAGGGGAACAACATGGCTTCTGTATTGATCGCCGGGGGAGATAGTCTCTCCCAACATCACCGGGGTAACCAATCGGCAGCCTCCTGGGGCGCCATAATAGCGGGTGCGTTCGTCGCAACTTCGGTGTCGGTAATAATGGTCTCATTGGGAATCGGTTTTGAATTTGCCTCTGTCGCGCCTTGGCACGGCCAAGGAATTTCGGCAACGACGTTCAGTGTCACCGCCGCCATATGGCTCATCGTTACCCAATGGACGTCCGCCGCACTAGGGGGGTACATTGCCGGACGACTAAGAACCCGTTGGCACGGCACTCATGCTCATGAAGTCTTCTTTCGCGACACGGCGCATGGCCTGGTTGCGTGGGCAGTGGCCACGGTGCTGGTCGCCGCCATAGTGGCCAATACCGTCTCTTCCGGTGTCGGCGGCCTTATGCATAGCGCAACTCAAATCTCCGCGAGCCAAGCTTCATTGAGCGTATTACCTCCGATTTACGATATTGAAAAACTTTTTAGAGGAAGTTTAGATTTGCCACCCAACGGAGCCGATGTACGCCTCGAAGCAGAACATATTCTGGCAAATGCTGTTGTAGCCAGTAATATGAGCGCGGAAGACAGTAGTTACTTAGCTACGCTAGTCGCACATAAGACCGGAATTTCGGCCACGGATGCACAAAAGCGTGTGGAAATCCTAGTGCATGACTCGACGGAAAATGTAGTGAAAGCCAAATCCGCCGCCGATACTGCAAGGAAAGTTGCGGCCGAGACTGCCATATACACCGCGCTGTCTATGCTAATTGGAGCATTCATAGCAAGTGTTTCTGCCGTGCTTGGTGGAATCCTGCGTGACCAACATGTTTAAGATCTGGATCTGGCGAGGGGTTTTACGAACAGCATTTGCGCATTGCCAATAGCGCGTTCAATGAACCCACTCTCGCAATAACACAAATAGAACTCCCACATACGGACGAAAGTCTCCGGATACCCCAAAGCACGTATTTCATCAAGTTTTCGGTTAAAGTTCTCACGCCAATGCTTGAGGGTGGTTGAATAATGTGCGCCGATATCTTCCATATGAAATAACCGCATATCCGATATGCGCGTGACCACCTGGTTGATAGCCGTCACCGAAGGAATGCAACTTCCCGGGAAAATATGTCGCTGAATGAAATCTACCGAACCTTTGGCGGTCTTATACCTTTGATCAGCAATTGTAATCACCTGCAGCAGCATAGACCCTTTCGGTTTAAGTAATTGGCTGCATTTGCGAAAATACTGGTCGTAGTATTGATGTCCCACTGCCTCCAACATCTCGATAGAAACAAGTTTGTCGTATTGCCCATCAAGATCACGATAGTCCCTCAACAGTAGTTCAATGCGATCAGACATTCCGGCGCTCGCTATGCGGCGTGATGCCATTTCGTATTGTTGCCGTGAAATAGTAGTGGTCGTGACCCGACATCCGTAACGTTGCGCAGCATAAATAGCAAAGCCTCCCCACCCTGCGCCAATCTCGATCAAATGGTCCTGTGGTTGCAAGTCCAATTTTTTACAAATATGTTCCATTTTTGCAATCGACGCATCCTCAAGCGACATCTCTGGATGCTCAAAATACGCACTCGAATACATCATTGTGGGGTCCAGCATAAGCTCAAAGAATTCGTTGCCAAGGTCGTAGTGAGCATGGATGTTTTTACGGCTTCCGTCGCGAGTATTGCGCGATGTCCAATGGAATATTTTTTGCAGCGGGCTGAGCAATCGCGCGAATCCCTTCTCCATACCATCCAAGACAGTTCGATTCTGTAATATGATACGCATCAACAGCGTCAAGTCATCCACACTAAAATAGCCCTGCATATACGCTTCGCCTGCGCCGATTGAGCCCCCAAAGGCCACTTCGCGATAAAAACGTTGGTCACGTACTCGCAACACTGACTTTAGTGGACAGCGCTCCGATAACCTGCCGTAAGACTGCACATACGAACCATCCTCGAGCACCAATATCCCATATTCAAGCCCCGCAAGTCGTTGCCGCACGGCTCGCTTCGCCACAACATCTAAGAACGACAGTTTCGGTACAGTGACCAGCAATTGAGTGCTCATTATTTAGGCGACGTGCCGTAACGGCTCAGCGAATTGCTGCGCCTTCCTAAAATGCTCAAGAGCTTTAAGCGCGCTCACCACACCGTCTTCGTGAAATCCATAGCCCCAATAAGCCCCGCAGAAGAAGCTGCGATTACCGCCATTGATTTCATGCTGTCGCGATTGTGCGGCGACAGCTGCAGCGGTATAGATCGGGTGAGAATAGGTAAATTGCAGTAATATTCGCTCCGCCGCAATGGTATGCTGGCCATTAAGGGTTACACAGAAGGTATTTCGCGACTCTAGATTTTGTAAAATATTCATATTATAGGTCAGCGTCGCGCGAGCCTCGGCATCAGGTCGTCCCTTCTCACCATCGCCTACGACATGATAGTTCCATGCCGCCCATGCGCGCCGATTGCGCGGCAGTACCGACGCGTCGGTATGCAACACCACTTCGTTTTCTTGATAACGAATGGCGCTAAGGATTTCGTGTTCAAGGGGTGTCCCATCGGCCAACAATTTAAGTGCCTGATCGGAATGGCAGGCAAAGAAAACCTGATCGTAACGCTCCGTATCGCAACCGCGCGCTTTAATAAGGACACTACTGCAAGCACGCTGCACCGACTCCACCGGCGTATTGAGCCGAATTCTGTCTCTGAAAGGCCTCACCAGAGCTTCAACATAGCGCATTGAGCCACCCGCAATTACGCGCCACTCCGGCCGATCGTCAACAGAGAGCATGCCGTGATTATGGAAAAAACGTACAAAGAAACGCGCCGGAACGGCCAATATCTGTAACGGTCGTGCAGACCAAATTGCGGCCGCCATGGGTATCAGATAATTGCGAATAAACTCTTGACCATACTTCTCAGCCACTAAATAATCACCCAGCGAGAGCTCCAGTGTCGATGCAAGCAGTTTTGGTGCGTCGCGATTAAAGCGCACAATCTCTTTAATTATCCTGTAAAAAGATGGCCTAAATATATTTCGCCGTTGCGCAAACAAACCATTAAGAGACGTCCCATTGTATTCCAGTCCTGTTGTTTCATTGCGAACGCTAAAACTCATAGTTGAAGGGCGCGTCTCAACGCCCAATTTGCACAACAACTCTATAAAATTGGGATAGGTCCAATTGTTAAAGACAATAAAACCCGTATCGATCTCATGACTTTCTCCATCCCAATCAATGGAATGAGTATGAGTATGTCCACCAATATGCTGATTACTTTCAAAAACAGTGATCTCGTGTTGGCGATACAAATGATGCGCGATCACGTTACCGGCAATACCGCTTCCAATAATTGCAATTTTCAAGAATTACCCCGGTTATATCCACTGGCATTGCCAGTAATACGGGACGTCCCAGCTTCTGGATGCATGCCTAACAGTAATTTTGCGTACCAACAACCTCCGCCTGTAGGTCACAACTGACAACAGTTGAGTATTTTAACGTATAGACCATAGCGCTCGGTTCTTGGATCCTCACACCGAGTATGAATCAGACATCGGTGGAAATCGCCGTAATTTCTCTGCTACATCCACAGCTGTTAAGCCTGTCAGGTCGTTGGACCGCGCTCGGAATTGGCGCTATCGAGTCCCAGCTTGCGTCGGTCGCGCATACTGAAACAGTACCTGCCACCGCCGACGCAAGCGGCATAGACGCACTCGATACTGCTGGGGCTTGGGTGCTGCAAGGGCTTTTGTCGCGGCTGCGCCGACATGGCAAAGTCGAACTACGCGGGCTACGTCCGGATTTTTCTCGCCTAATGGACGTGGTTTCCAGGCGTGCAAGTGATGCACGGTCCCGCTCGCAATTACCGCCTTTTAGACGGCGATTGAATGAGCGAATGGGTCGCCGCGTGTTAGCGAGCGTTCAAGAGGCCTCCGGACTGATCGGATTTGTGGGCGAAAGTGCGACGAGTTTCGTAAATTCACTGTTCCACCCAAACAGAATTCGCTGGCGTCCTATTTTATTTAACATTCAAACAGCAGGACTTAATGCCTTACCGATTGTGGGACTGCTTGCCTTCCTTTTGGGTATTGTAGTTGCATACCAGGGCGCTGATCAGTTACGTCAATACGGCGCCAATATCTTTGTTGCTGACCTTATTGGATTGTCCATGTTGCGTGAGTTTGGCCCGCTAATTACCGCCATTATTATTGCCGGACGTTCAGGGTCCGCATATGCCGCTCAGATAGGATCGATGGCAGTGACCGAAGAGATTGACGCCATGCGCACACTGGGCATTAAACCTATGGAAATCTTAGTACTGCCAAAAGTCATCGCTCTTGTAATCGCAATGCCACTACTAACAGTCGCCGCCGACGCGCTAGGTGTTTTTGGCGGTATGATAATGGCGCAGTCTCAACTGGACGTGGGTTTTCCTGAATTTATTGCCCGATTCCTGAAAGCGGTCAGCGTCACGAGTTTTTTGCTCGGGGTTGGCAAAGCCCCGGTGTTCGCCTTCATTATTGTGATAGTGGGCTGTTTCCAGGGCTTTCGGACTCACGGCGGCGCTGACCAAGTGGGTCGTCAAACTACTCGTAGTGTAGTCCAATCAATAGTATTAGTTATTGTCGTCGATGGGCTATTTTCGGTAGCGTTTAGCGCCTTGAATCTTTAAATGAGAAGTACCGCGCCATCCGATGAGTTAGTGATAGAGGTGTCTAAAGTGTGCACTCATTTTGGTAGTCATATGGTGCATTCGAACGTTAATCTAGAGGTACATCGCGCCGAAATTTTTGCGATAATTGGTGCAAGCGGCTCCGGAAAATCTACACTGCTGCGAGAAATGATTTTGCTACAGCGGCCAGACAGTGGTTTGATCCGGATTCTAGGACTTGATATCAATGAACTCTCAGATCCGGATCAACTAGCTCTGTTGAAACGTCTGGGGGTCATGTTTCAACACGGGGGACTATTGGGTTCGCTCACCGTATTGGAAAACGTTGGGCTGCCGCTACGCGAGCATACCCAGCTCAAAGATGCCTTAATCGATGACATCGCGGCTTGGAAAATCGAAATGGCCGGTCTGGACAGTGAAGTTACCGATCAATATCCCTCAGAGCTCAGTGGTGGAATGTTAAAACGTGCTTCATTGGCCCGCGCACTGGCAATGGATCCTGAACTCTTATTTCTCGACGAACCGACTTCCGGGCTGGACCCCATTAGCGCCGCCAGCGTCGATCAATTGGTGCGGAAACTTCGCGATTTATTTGGGCTTACAGTGGTGATGATTACGCATGATCTAGATCTTTTATGGCAAGTCGCAGACCGAGTTGCGATCCTTAGCGATGGTAAGATCCAAGGAGTCGGCACCATGACCCAGTTAGCGCTGCTATCAAACCCTGCAGTACGCCAATTCTTTGATGGTCCACGCGGCAGAGCCGCCGGCGCGTATGCGAGGGGCACGTCATAGAAACTAAAGTAAATTTCGTGACAGTCGGCGCATTTGTGCTCGGGCTTAGCGTCGTGTTTATTAGCGGAATATTGTGGCTGGCGTCCGGCGGTGCTTTCCAAAAGAAATACGATACCTACCTTGCGGTAGAGAACGAATCAGTCGCCGGACTTAACTTAAATGCGCCGGTTAAGTTTAACGGCGTCGATGTCGGTAAAGTACGAGAGATTACCCTCGATCCCGCGGATCCTGGTCGGGTTCGTCTTCTATTTTCGATTGAACGAGGCACGCCTTTGAAGGAGGACACTGTGGCAGTACTAAAAACTCAGGGACTCACCGGTATCGCCTATGTCGAACTTAGCGGCGGAGGGCGTGATGCGGCGCCACTTCGAGCAACCGCTCAAAATCCGTACCCAGAAATTCGCACTAAAGCGTCGCTGGCGGCTCGACTGGAAAACGTGATGACCACTGTACTTGAGAAATTAGACCGGACTTCAAGTCACATTGATGCGTTGCTCAGCGATAAAAATCAACTAGCATTTTCCAATACTCTTGCTGACATTGCAGCGGTGTCCCATACACTCGCCGCACGCAAAGAAACCCTTGACCAGGGTATTTTGAGCGCTGCACGAGCCTTCGACAATGGTGCACGCGTTAGCGCACAACTGGGGCCGGCTATCAATCAGATGAGTCGCAGCGCCCGCGCCTTGGAGATCATGGGTAGCGACGTATCCGCCGCTAGCATCCACGCAGGGGTGACTTTAGAGTCGGTGGGCGTCGAAGTTAAACAAATGAGCGCCCATACCTTACCCGAGCTGCAGCGCCTAATGGGCGAATTGCAAACATTGTCTATTTCGCTGCGGCGCGTTAGCGAACAGACCGAACTTGACCCCCGTAGTCTGCTGTTGGGTCGAAGTGCGCTGCGTGAAGGACCGGGAGAAACCGCGTTACGAACACCTCGCCATGAGCCGTAATCTCGTGCGATTGTGGTGTCTAATAGGTCTGGTGCTCGCGACCACCGATGCGTGCAGCACACTCCTCCCAACACCCACGCAAACACCGCTTCAACATACTTTGGATGGCGCGGAAACACCGACTAAATTTTCAGCTAGCGTCACAAGCGCTGGAAACCCGCTTCCGCCCGAATCTCCTACCCTACTAGTCAACCCATCGCGAGCGGCTGCGGGCTTCGATTCAAAGCGGATGATCTATCAGCGATCCACGCACCAATTAGAATATTTTGCCCACCATGAATGGATCGACACTCCGACACGAATGCTCACACCCCTTATCGTTTCAGCCTTGGAGCACACGCGCAGTTTTCACGCGGTCATAAGCGGTCCCAGCAGTGTAAGCAGCGACCTCGCGCTTGACACTGAGGTTATTCGTCTACAACAATACTTCGATATTCACCCAAGTAATGTACGCTTTACCTTGCATGCCTATATTGTGAATGAAACGACTCATCGAGTCGTAAAGTCACGCCTTTTTGATGTTGTAGTCGACTCACCGACTGAAAATCCTGACGGAGGTGTCATTGCTGCCAATCAAGCGGTGCAAATGGTTATCGGACAGCTCGCAAATTTTTGTTCCGAGTCGGCTAAAGAGCGATGAACAACCTGGTACGTCCCTCAGGTGTTAGCTCCCGAATTCACGTCGGCGCCGGCACGCTAGCGCCCGAAGGAGAGCTGGTTAACGTAGCACGATTACAACGCAGCTACACCGAGGATCGTCCAGATCCGAGTATTGCCGCTCAACGAGTAATTTTTGGAACTTCTGGCCACCGCGGCTCATCATTCAAGTGCACCTTTAATGAATGGCACGTACTGGCGATTAGTCAGGCGATATGTGATTATCGAGTTCAGCAGGGAATCAATGGGCCGCTTTATCTCGGTATCGACACACACGCGCTATCGATTCCGGCGTACGAGAGTGCCCTAGAAGTATTGGCCGCAAACGCGGTCGAGACACGTATTGCGCCAGAGGGTGCGTTTACGCCCACACCAGCCATCTCACACGCGATATTGACCTACAACCGTCATCGGGAACGCGGACTTGCCGACGGTATTGTAATTACGCCGTCACATAATCCGCCCGACAGTGGTGGATTTAAGTACAACCCGCCTACAGGTGGACCAGCCGATACGACCGTTACTAATTGGATCGAAATGCGTGCTAATAATTTGCTTGAAGCAAATTTAAATGATGTGCGACGTATTCCTTTTGAAAACGCCCGTAATGCGTCTACGACCCAAGAGTTTGACTTCATGAACTCTTACATTGCGGATCTCGGCTGCGTACTGGACTTCCCCGTAATTGCTGCCGCCGGGGTGCGTATGTTGGTGGATCCCTTAGGAGGTGCCGGTGTTCACTATTGGGCAAATATTGCTGACCGCTATCGACTCAACCTTGCGGTAGTTAGTGAGCAGGTTGACCGCACCTTTCGTTTCATGACTCGAGACTGGGACGGTTGTATTCGAATGGATCCATCCTCCGCTTGGGCTATGCAGCGAGTTATTGCGCTAAAAAACAGTTACGATATCTCGTTTGGTTGTGACACAGACCACGACCGCCATGGCATCGTAACCCCCGGGGAAGGGTTATTGCCGCCTAACCACTACCTTACCGTGGCAATCGACTATCTTTTTAAGCATCGTTCGCAATGGAAGCGGGACTTGGCCATTGGTAAAACAATCGTGAGTAGCTCTATGATAGATAGGGTGGCAATCAAGCTGGATCGATCACTCTATGAGGTACCAGCGGGGTTTAAATGGTTTGCGGCTGGCTTACTCAACGGAGCGCTGGGATTCGCAGGAGAAGAAAGCGCGGGCGCAACTTTTAAACGAATAGACGGCTCGGTTTGGACTACTGATAAGGACGGTATTGTTGCCGCTCTACTGGCGGCTGAAATCTGCGCCAAAACAGGCCGCGATCCCGGAGATTATTACCGAGAGCTAACGCTTACCTTAGGAGATCCTGCGGCTGATCGAGTGGATGCACCCGCAACTACTGTGCAAAAGGCACGATTTGCAAGCCTTAGTGCGACAGCGCTAAAGACGACACAACTTGCGGGTGAACCCATCAATCAAGTGCTAAGTCATGCCCCTGGCAATCATGCATCTATTGGTGGAATAAAAGTGATTGCTAATAGCGGTTGGTTTGCAGCTCGCCCATCCGGGACCGAAGATCTCTATAAAATATATGCCGAGAGTTTTCGCGGCGAAGAGCACTTGCGCATCATTTTTGAAGAAGCCCAACGGGTCGTTGACAACGCCATATCGGCCAAATAACATGACTGGATACTTACCTACGCGTGACGCGTGCAACCTGCATGAAAAAATCTTTGCTTCACCACCCGAGACTGTTGATTTCTTTGGGTCTGGGAATTGTGATTTTCTTCCTATTGCCCAGTCATTGGCCAATTTTAACTCGAGTATTGGTATGTTGGAATAGTGGTGTCGGACTGTTTTTGATTTTGGTATACAGTTGGCTAACTCAGCTCTCTGCTCAGCAAATCTGCACTCAATATACTGACGAAGATGAATCCGCCCCGATAATTTTAGTGCTTGTAATTATTGCGGCTTGCGCTAGTTTGTTCGCCATCGCAGTGCCTTTGGCGACACTAAAACAAGTCGCCGGTACAGAACGTACCGCGCACTTGGCACTTGCTGCTATGACACTGGCCAATTCGTGGATTTTAGTCCCCACAATGTTTACAGTGCACTACGCCGATATGTACTATAGTGCAGAAAAAGAAACACGTCCGCTGCGCTTTCCCGACACTCCGATGCCGGTATTTTGGGACTTCGCCTATTTTTCGTTTACCATCGCAGCGGCGTGCCAAACCTCAGATGTAACCACCACCCAATTCAATGTACGTAAAGTGGTTATTGTGCACACGCTAATTTCTTTTCTTTTCAATGCATCGATCCTAGGTTTCGCCATTAATGTTACTGCTGGCCTCTTTGCCGGAACCTAAAATCGTCGGTCACTTCGAGAACCTATCGACCTATTTCTTTAGCGGCAGCTTTTGCTTTGTGGCCATGTCGATGCGCCCTAGCCTTGTGTGCCCGAGCTTCAGCCTTTTCTTCCGATTTATTGGGTTCGGAAGACATCGCACCCTTAATATTATCGCCAGCCTGTTTAGTGGTTTCGACCGCTGCGCTTGCGCTTTCCTTTATTGTGGTGCCTACCTGAGCGGTTGCTGCCATGGATAATGTACTTGCAAGCAGCGCGATTACCAATTTTGTCGCCATTGTCTTCTCCGTTAATTAAAAGATTCATCTGAATTTAAACCTAACTTAAAAACTCCGCGTATTCCTGGGTCACCCTATGCTCTGTAGGAGATCTCTGACCCGGGGGAAATCATCAAAACTCCTGTGAGCGGCGTCCTACAATTCTTAACCAATAGAACCGACATTGAGAGCTCAAGAGCTGGCGCAACAATAACATGTCGGTGATTGATCCTCATAACAACTTTAACTCTTGGAGAATTGCAGTGTTGCACTACGCAGTCGTTTTTTTTGTCATTGCAATTATTGCGGCAATATTTGGATTTGGTGGCATTGCCGCCGGAGCCGTGGGTATTGCCAAAATTTTATTCTTCGTATTTTTAGCCATCGCGGCTGTAACATTTTTAATGAGCCTGGCCAAGCGTTAACAGCAATCGCGTCTAATATTTTCTTTAGTTCAGGAATCCTTGCCAATGAACCCGGTGTCACGTGTGCTTCATGAATGCCGGGCTTCGCGGCTATGCAGTTCGTACGCCCACCTTCGCTCTTCTCTTTATTTACCCCCGCCAACCGAGGTGCTGAGCGGACGAACTAAGGAAAGGGAACAAATTCGAGCTTAACGCGCTCCGCTACCAGTGAATTAGCAAGGAGGTTCTGATGAACCAGTTAATTGGCGCTCTTGTTCTGGCTGGTGTGCTGACCTGCGCACCGCATGCTGCGGAAGCCAAGGGATGCATCAAGGGTGCTTTAGTTGGCGGGGTG
>JAYVYN010000194.1:0-9897 GCA_043784265.1 Gammaproteobacteria bacterium
GGGATGCCACAGTTGGCTTTGGCAACCAGGATGGCGGATTCGTCCGAGGCGGTGGCGAGATTCAGGATACAGGCCACGAGTTCCGAGGGACCTACGCCGCAATTGCTGCCGCAGGCCGCGAGCTGATGTTTACGATGCAGACCGGCAAGCTCTGCGGGTGAAATGCCCATCATGGTGCGACCATTGGTATCGAAGCTTAAAGTGGCGACTACGGGTAGACCTACCGTGCGCGCACCCGCGATGGCCGCTTCGGTTTCCTCGACCGAGGACATGGTTTCGATCCAGAGGATGTCGGCACCACCGTGCGCCAAGGCTTTAGCCTGTTCCGCGAAGGACTCTTGCGCCTCAGCCGCGCTTAACGGGCCTAGCGGCTGTAGAATTTCGCCAGTGGGGCCCATGCTGCCGGCAACCAGAACGGTGCGTTTCGCTCGGCGTGCTTCCATTCGAGCAAGACTTGCTGCCTTCTCATTGAGTTCAGCTACCCGTCCTTCGGCCTTGTGTAATTTCAATCGATGCCGCGTGCCGCCGAAGCTGTTGGTCAAGATAATATCGGCTCCCGCTGCTACGAAATCTCTGTGTAGGTCGGCAATCCGTTCCGGGAAGTCGGCGTTCCATAATTCGGGAGCGTCGCCTGAGGTCAAGCCTCGTTCAAATAAATTACTGCCGGTGGCACCATCGGCCAGCAGCCAAGGCCTTATCGCTAAGAGGGGGGTGAGTTTATCGATCATAGGTCCTACTATACCGATCCTGCAATCGACCCGTAAACGATATATCCATGTAACCAAACGGTCTTTCTCTAGTCTGAGTTTGCAAGGTAGCCTGGTAGTCTGATATTTAAACTTTAAGTTAGCGGAGCTAGGATATGAGTCAAATAGTAAAAGAGGTGCTGGCAGCGAATGCCGGGTATGTTAAGGAGTTCGGTGATAAGGGTAAATTACCCCTACCCCCGGCACGTCATTTTGCGATTTTGACATGTATGGATGCGCGTTTGCATCCGTCCAAATATGCTGGTTTAGCCGAAGGCGATGCGCACATAATTCGTAACGCGGGTGGCCGCGCTAGCGACGATGCGATTAGATCGCTGGTGATTAGCTATAAGTTACTCGGAACGCGAGAATGGTTCGTAATTCATCACACCGACTGCGGGATGCAACTGTTCACCGATGACATCATGGCTAACTTATTGGGTAAAAGTCTGGAAACCGCCACGATTGACGCCAATGGTTGGAAGGATGTGGGCAAAGGTCCTGGGTCACCGGCGGGAAAATTCATTAAATGGCACACCATCAGCAATCTCGAACAGAGTGTTGTAGATGATGTGCAACGGATTCGTAGCCACCCCCTGGTACCGAAGAGCATCCCAATTTACGGCTATATCTACGATGTGAAAACCGGTCGCTTGCTGGAAGTGGCGAATGCCACGGTGGCGGGTCGCTCGGCTTGAGAGGCACCGCGTTGCGGTCGGATCAGTCCGAGTCTGGTTCGCGCGCCTGGCATGGTTCGAACTGAAGTACGCTGAAGCCGCTCGGGACGCTGCGCGGTAAGTTTGCACAGGTTTTCCTTGCTGTCCATCCGTCCAATAGACTTTCCCGCACGCAAGCCACGAGGTCGTGAAATTCCTCTGACTGCGGTTCCAGAGGCGTTACAAGTAACGGGTCCAATCGCGCCAGCACAGGCGCCAGCGGTCCGATCGGTAGCGTCAGGTCGTTGTCTAGTCCGGCGGTGACCGGGTCGTAATCCCGCAACGAGCGGGCGACGTCCAGGTGATGTTGGATCGCGTCCTCGAGCCGAGTGAATGCGGAACGCCAATCACGTGCATCCGGAAGTCGCTGAACATTGCATTGGATTGCACTTGCAAAAGAATATCAGCGCTACGCGCGTACTGATCGATCGGCGCACCGGCGGCTACAGCAGAAAACAATGCGCCGAATTTTTGTCGATAGGCCGGCGTCGAATTCAAGCGCTCGATCACGGCCTGGCGGATGGGTTCGTTGCGATACCTGCTGGCATCCGGCGCTGGTTGAGCGGACCGTCGCGATGCGGCCCAAGCAGATTGTTGTTCTGTATTTCGATCGCGATGGATTGATTGTCGCCGAATCCCGTGGCGGGAAAGTGGCAATCGCCACAGGTGTTGTCGGAATGCAAGCCACCAGACTTGTCAAACCATAGCAGCCGGCCGAGATCCGCGAGCGGCCGATTGACCGGGCGGCCCAGCCGTTACGGTAAGCTCGGTTCCACGCGGCGGATCCGGCTGCAGCCATCTCGATCTCCTATTTGCTCTAACTCCATTATTCAAGCTGGCGTCTCAGGCCTAGCCGATGAATCGCTCAGGCTTGGTAAGGCCCTGCACTACCGAACCCGCGGGTTCTCCAATGTGAAGAGGCCGTTCGGATTCTTGATATAAAGCCATGCATTCAGCGTCCAGAAGGGTACCGATTCGTCGTTGTGCCAGACCTCGAGGCTGCCGGCAAAGCCTTCCGGGTGCGCCGGGTCAAACTTGCAGTCCAGGCGCTTTGGATTCAGGTAATGCAATCCCTCGCCCGGCACATCCGGACCACCCTGGATAAAGCCTTCGGCCAAGGCGACATTAATATCCGGGTATTTCCGGGTCGCCAGCCATGCAAGGCTGCCCAGCGCCGCGCCGGCGTGCATGAACACTGCGTGAAAGCAGGGTGATGTTTGCTGGAAGATTCAGAAGGGTACGTCTTCGTACACGCGACACGGGCCAGCCGGCTCAATCGACTTACGTTTTCACTTCATCACAGTGTGTCGGTGACCGCAATACGATCCCTCATTACCGGATAGATCACAGGGCGAAATGCCGCACAACAGGGACCGATCCCCATAAATTAAGCCCTTAACACAAAAAGAGCCCGTGTTTTATCCTTACGGAAGGCAGTTTCCGGACACTGACTCTATTCGCTTGAATGACTACAGGTGGCCAATCGTCATTACGCATGACGCTCGATCGGCGACCTTAGCAGCCACTCAGATTGGCAAGTTGCGCTAGGGTTTGTTGGTAGCCGCAGGCGCAGCCGCAAAATCGCCCACCAGTGCTTTGTATAGTGCTGCCAGCGAGGTTGCACGTTGCGATTCGGCGGTGGCTAACTGGTCTTCCGCATCGAGCTGGGTACGCTCGGCGTCAAGTACGACAAGCGAGTCGGCGGCACCGGCGTTGAATTGAGCGTTCGCGAGGCCGCTAGCCGAGCGCGCAGTGGTTACCGCTTGCTCCAGTATTGTCGCGCTGCGATTGGCGGCACGGTAGCCCGCGAGAGCGTTCTCGGTCTCCTCCAATGCCCGTAACACGGTGTCATCGTAGGCAGCGAGTGCTCCGGCTGCTCGTGCCTTGGAGGCCCGCACTCGTTGCCGAACTCTACCAATGTCTAGAAAACTCCAGGTGAGTGAAGGTCCGTAATGCCAGCGCTCTGCTGCGGCCTTACCGATATCTGAAGCCAATTGCGCGGTCCAACCGAGGCCGCCTAATAAAGTGAGTTTTGGAAAATAATCGGCCACATCCACAGAAATTTGAGCTGTGGCTGCGCTCAGCTTGCGCTCGGCCTGACGAATGTCTGGCCGTCGCCTTAGCCAGGCTTCGGGGGTACCCACGGTCACCAACGCTGGCATGGTTGGAATGGGTGCGGGTGGACCCAGTTGTTCGCGCAGTGATGTTAGGGATTGTGCAGTCAATACTGCGAGTCGTTGCTCGTTCCGTGTGATGGTAGCTTCAGTCTGCGGAACACGAGCCAGAGTAACTAGCAATAACGAACGTGATCGGTCTATATCCAAATCAGTACCGCGACCGACTTGGTTGCGTGCCTCAACCAGTCGCTGATTCTCTTCAAGATTGGCGACGTTACGAGTTTGCACGCGTAGCCTCTCCTGTTCCGCACGTAGACTAAAGTAGGCTTGCGCGACTTCTGCGAGTACAGATTGTCGTGCGGCGTCGAGGTTGGCGAGGGTGGCCTCTTCTTGAGCAACGGCGATGCGACGCGTATTTAACGCGCCGCCGAATAGATCCACTTCCCAAGCAGCGTCGAAGCCCGCTTTAAACGAACTAAGCTTGCCTATTCCCGGGGGCACCAAGGGATCGCGAGAACTCGGCAAGCTGCGGTCACTGCTGGCATTGGCAGTGATCGTCGGAAACAGCGCAAAGGCGTCTAGACCACGAATTGCGCGAGCTTCATTTACTTGCGCAAGCGCCTGTTCGAGAGTCTTGTTATGGGTCAACGCCGTAGCCATGAGCGCATCGAGTCTTTGATCTCCGAACGAATGCCAGAGCGCGGAGGCGGGTGCTTGTGTCGAGATGAAGGGTGCAGCACTTTCGCTAAATACTGGCGGTAACGCGGGCGTGGGTTTCACATAGCGCGGTCCCACCGAGCAGCCGCTAAGGAGAGTGCACGCTGCGACCGATAGCAGGGTCCGTTTAGACACTGGCAACCTCTGGCAGGGTTTGGCCTTTAGTGCTGATCTTGCGTAGCACTACGTAGAAAACGGGTGTTAAGAATATGCCGAAAAATGTCACTCCGAGCATACCGAAGAATACCGTGATACCCATGACTTGGCGCACTTCGGAACCCGCGCCATGGGCGAACACTAGCGGCGTCACTCCCATAATGAAGGCGAAGCTGGTCATTAAAATGGGGCGCAAGCGCATACGGCAAGCTTCAATGGCTGCTGGAATAATGCCGCGACCGCGGCGCTCCAATTCACGTGCAAACTCAACGATCAGAATAGCGTTCTTGCACGACAGTCCCATGAGTACCAGCAACCCAATTTGAGTGAAAATATTGTTGTCCAGAAAACTGGGCGGACCCTTGGGCGGAAACACCGCCAAGGATAGTCCGTGTACCAAGTTAATGAGTGAAATCCCGCCCATGGCGGCGAGCATCGCCATGGGCACAATTAAAATAACCGTGAGCGGCAATATCCAACTCTCATAAAGCGCCGCGAGTACCAAGTAGACCAATAATACGCAGACCGGAAATATCAGCAAGCTGGAATTACCCTGTCGGGTTTGTTGGTAGGTCAGGCCAGTCCATTCGAATTTCATACCGTTGGGTAGCATTTTTGTCGCGAGCGCCGCGACTTGGGCAATGGCTTGCGAGGAGGACATGCGCGAGGGATCGGTACCGCCCGCGAGGTCCGCCGCCGGGTAGCCGTTATAGCGAATAACGGGATCGGGTCCGAAAGTTGACTTTATATTCACAACGCTTCCGATCGGGACCATCTGTCCTGCTAGGTTGCGAGTCTTCAAGTTACTGATGTCGGCAGCGGTATTACGAAAGGGCGCGTCGGCCTGAACGTAAACACCGTAAGTCTTACCGAATAAATTAAAATCGTTCACATACTGGGAGCCTAGATAGCTTTGCAGGGTGTCGAATACATTCGATAATGGAAGCCCTTCTTGCTTGGCGCGAGTGCGATCCACGTCAGCTTCTAGCTGCGGGACGTTGGATTGATAGGCGCTGAACACCGAATAGGGGTCAAATCCTGGCGTCTGACGTAACGCGCCAGCCAGAGTCTGGACCTGGGTATTAAGTTCACCATAACCAATATTGGCGCGGTCTTCTAAGTACATTTCAAAGCCGGCTGAATTGCCGAGGCCCAGTACGGGAGGAGGCATGAGAGCGAAACCGATGCCATCGCGCAGTTGGCTGAATTGCGTTGATAATGACACTGCAATTTCCGCCGCAGTGCCGGTGCGTTCATTGAAAGGTTTTAAACCAAAAAATACCGTGCCGGCGTTCGGAGTATTCGAGAAATGTACGCCGTTTAAACCAGCAAACTCGACCGCATGCTCGATACCTGGAGTCTTAAGCGCAATTTCCGACATCCGATTTACAAAGCGTTCGGTTCTATCCAATGACGCGCCCTCCGGAAGAAGCGCGACTCCAAATAGATATTGTTTGTCCTGTGTCGGTATGAAGCCGCTCGCCACATGACGAAATGCACCTAGTGTGAGAAGCACTAATACGCCATAGATAATCAATAGTCGTCCGGTGCGTCCGGTGAACACGGCTACGCGATTCGAGTAGCTACCTGCCGCACGTTTGAAAAACTTATTGAAGCGTGCAAAGAAGCGTCCAAAAATCTTATCGATGCCGACAGCGAATGCATCCTTCGGGGCACCTTTAGGCTTTAGCAAATGTGCAGCTAAGGCGGGCGACAAAGTCAGCGAATTGATGGCAGAAATAATAGTCGATATGGCGATTGTCACCGCAAACTGGCGATAGAACTGACCTGTCACACCACCTAGCAACGAAATAGGTATAAAAACGGCTGTTAATACCAATGCGATGGCGACGATCGGACCCGAAACCTCCCCCATCGCTGCATGCGCAGCTTCCAATGGCGTGCGGCCCTCTTCGATATTGCGTTCAACGTTCTCAACGACAACGATGGCGTCATCGACTACGATGCCAATCGCTAGCACCATGCCAAAGAGTGTCAAAACATTGATAGAGAATCCGAGTAGCCACAGGACGCCGAAGCTTCCCACTATGGAGATTGGCACCGCCAGTAACGGGATGATCGAGGCGCGCCAGGTTTGCAGAAACACTAACACGACGATAACGACTAGTAATACCGCCTCAAACAGAGTTTCTATCACAGACTTGATGGAATCGCGTACGAAAACCGTGGGATCGTAGACTACTTGCCAATTGATGCCAGCGGGAAAGCCTTGCGCGAGTTCCGTCATTTTTGCGCGCACGCTATTGGATACCGCGATGGAATTGGCGCCAGGTGCCTCGAACACTGCAATAGCGGCGGCTTTTTCGTTATCAAGTAAAGCGCGCAACGAATAGTCGGACGCGCCCAAAGTGATGCGTGCTACGTCGGCAAGGCGAGTGACTTCACCGTTGTTACCGGCTTTTAATATAATCGCTCCAAACTCCTCAATCGTGCTCAGTCTGCCCTTGGCATTTACAGACAATTGCAGTTCCGCAGGGTGAGATTGCGGCGACGCACCGAGCGTACCCGCCGAGACTTGAACATTTTGTTCGCGAATTGCGTTAACCACATCACTGGCATTCAAGCCGCGGGCGGCCACTTTTTCTGGGTCTAACCACACCCGCATGGCATAGGTGCCACCACCGAATACAAAGGTTTGGCCTACGCCCGGTAAACGCGTGAGCTCATCGCGTATGTGGAGGGCGGCGTAGTTACTTAAATATAACGCGTCGTAGCGATGATCCGGCGAAGTTAAGTGCACGACCATGGTGATAGTGGAGGATTGCTTTTGAGTGCTGACGCCAAGTGCGCGCACCGCATCAGGCAGACGTGGAGTGGCTTGCGCGACGCGGTTTTGTACTTGAACAGCGGCAAGATCGATATCCGTACCGATGGCAAAGGTTACGTCTAATTGCATGACGCCGTCGGAACCGGCAACGGATTTCATGTAAATCAGTCCTTCAACACCATTGATCGCATCCTCGATTGGTGCGGCGACGGTCTCTGAAATCACTTTCGGGTTTGCGCCCGGATAAATAGCGCGAACTTGGACGGAGGGTGGTACTACCGAGGGATATTCGCTAATCGGTAGATTGGGCAGCGCCAGCAAGCCCGCAGTGAAAATCACAATTGATAAAACCGCTGCGAAAATGGGCCGGTCAATAAAAAAGCGCGAAAGATCCATGTGTTGACGCTACTTGGCGGATTTGGCAGCGTGATCAGAATTCGCAGCGGTACCGGCATTCGTTGCGTTCGCCGCCGGCGGTTCGAAATCCGGTTGATCCATGGGCACGATGCTCGGGGTCACGGGTTGGCCCGGCATGAATATTTTGCGGGTACCATTAACGATGACCTGGTCGCCTTCACTTAATCCCTGGGTGACCACGCGTAACCCGTCGATCGCTGTGCCCAAGGTCACTTCCTTGCGGATCGCGGTATTATTGGGGCCAAGCACGTACACATACTTGCGATCCTGATCGGTAAGTACCGCTCGATCATGGATCAATAATGCTGGTTGAGTGCCGCTACTCAAGAGTTGCAAACGAGCGAATAGGCCAGGTGTGAAAATTCGATCCTTATTGGATAAAATCGCCCGGGCATGGATTGTGCCCGTGGCAGAATCCAACTGATTATCCACAAACACCATTTCACCGGTATGGGGATAACCTTCTTCGGTAGAAAGGCCAACCCGTACCGGATTGTGAGCCTCTCGCGAACTGGGGCCAGCGCCCTCGCGGGCCATCGCTTGGTACTTTAAATAAACGCGTTCATCGCCTTCGAATGATACATACACGGGGTCTACTGACAAAAGAGTTGCGAGTAAAGTGGCGCCTGGGCTTACCAAATTACCTGGACGCACTGCCGCACGACCGATGCGCCCATCAATCGGTGCCGTTATGCGCGTAAAACTTAAATTAAGTTGCGCCTGTCGTACTTGCGCTGCCGCCGCCGCCTGATCCGCCAGCGCTTGTTGCACTTCGCTTTTGCGTTGATCGAGTTCTTCTTGCGAGGACGCCTTCAGGGCTTTAAGTTTTTCGCTGCGACTCAATTCGGCACGCGATAATTCCGCTCTTGCATCGGCTCGGCTTAAGTTCGCTTGGGCGCTGGCGGCAGCGGCACGGTATTCTCGATCGTCGATGGTAAACAAGAGATCGCCTTTATGAACTTCGCCCCCTTCATTAAAATGAATTGCATTGAGGTAACCCGCGACGCGCGGTCGTAATTCCACTGTTTCAATCGCTTCAATTCGTCCCGAAAAACCGTCCCATTCAGTGATGGACTTCTTAGCGACCACTGCCACACTGACACCTGGTGGTGGAAAAGCGGGTGGTCCTCCTCCGCTGCAAGAAGACAGCAAAACACCCGCCGCCAGCGTTACTGTATATCGCAATAGTGTTAATCGAATAACGCAGAACTCCATGATATTTCCTGATTGTTAGTGGACGGCGTGGGATAGACGGGCCGTCGATAAATTAAAACATACCATATTTTGTCGGATGAAAACCATGTGTGAAAATGATGCGCCCAGGCATGCTGTGTGAGCCCAAGCAACTACCGGGAACGATGCGAATTTGTGGCGCAGCAAACTCTTTAGTCAATTGGCGGATATTGAAGGCATCTTGGCTGCACCCAACAGGCGATCATGGTGAATTATCGCGCAATTTGCCGGTACCGCCCGCGTCGAACCAATGCTCAATTAAGTAATAGGAAATCGAAGCACTCGGTGGCAGTAGCGGTTGTCCGGCAGCAATATCGGCACGACTAAACCAGCGCGCATCCTCAAGTTCTTGATCGTGAAGCTGTATTTCTGTAGTAATCGCCTGTGCGGTAAAGCCTAACATTAGCGAGGCGGGAAACGGCCAGGGTTGCGAACCTTGGTAGTCGACTTGATTAACCACGACGCCGGTTTCTTCAAATACTTCGCGAACGACCGCGTCCTCCAGTGACTCGCCAGGCTCAACGAACCCCGCGAGGGTTGAATAGCGCCCCAAGGGCCATAGAGCTTGACGACCGAGGAGTGCACGTTCTCCGTCGCTCACCAACACAATAATGGCCGGATCGGTACGCGGAAAATGCTGAATGCCGCAGCTAGCACTTGAGCACACCCGCACATGCCCGCCCTTGGCTGACAGGGTTTTAGCGCCACAATTACCGCAGTACTGATGCCGCCGCCGCCAGTTAACCATCGCACGGGCGTATCCCAGCAGCCCTGCCTCATCCCATTGCAGTTGCCCAACTATCAGACGTAAGTCTTCGAAGTGTGTACCCGCGCGAAGCTGCGGCGCATCGGAAGAGGGTATTTCGGCAGTAAATACCGACGTTTCGCCGTACAATCCTAACAATATGAGTTCCTGACTCTCTATTGTGTCGCGGGGTAATTCTTTAAGTTCTAGCATCGCTGCCCGCGGCGTGTCCTGCCCCTCGATGAGGTTGCGGGTATTCCAA
>JAYVYN010000195.1:0-40292 GCA_043784265.1 Gammaproteobacteria bacterium
AGTTCGCGCGCCAGGATTCCATCGAAATAATGACCAGCGGCGCAGTAAAAGAACGCTCAATGAAACTCTTCGATCACGCGTTCGTGATTACTTACGCGCTGGAAGCGGTCGCGGTGTTGATTGGTCTTGCCGGGTTAAGCTTCGCCACCAGTTCAACCGCCCTAGCGCGCCGCGCAGAATTTGGCATGCTGAAATATATCGGCCTAAGGCGTAAGCAAGTAATCGGAATATTGGCAACCGAAGGCATCCTAAGCAGCGTTTTTGGGGCGTTATTCGGTTTGACTCTGGGGGCAGTCTTAAGTCTGGTATTGGTCTTTGTCATTAACCGCCAGTCGTTCAATTGGAGCATTGATCTAGCGGTACCGATTTGGCAACTAGCCATCTTAAGCTTGGTCTTAGTAATGGCTGCCACCCTCACTGCCATAATCAGTGGCCGTGCGGCCACCGCTCTGGATGCAGTTCGTGCGGTACGGGAGGATTGGTGAGAATCAACCAATGGCTAATGATGCTGTGTATCAGCGTTTTTGTATGTCGTGCAACTGCCGGGTCTGACGTGCTCGAAGGGCACGCACTGACCTTCCCAAGTGACTACGGAAGTCACGCGGATTTTCGCACCGAATGGTGGTATTTGACCGGCTGGTTAAAAACCGACGGGGGTGAATCGTTGGGTTTCCAACTAACGTTTTTTCGCACTCAAACCACAGTAACCGGCGACAATTCAAGTTCATTCACACCACGCCAGCTATTGATTGCGCATTGCGCTCTCAGTGATATGCATCGCGGTAGACTCTGGCAGGATCAGCGCATCAGACGTGCAGGCTTAGGATTGGCAGAGGCTATGCCAGGTGACACTCATGTTTGGATCGATGATTGGTCGTTAGAACACAAGTCTGCGACCTATATTGCCAAAATCCTCGCCGAGGACTTTGCGTTAAATCTGTCCATTCGAACCACACAGCAACCCATGCTGAACGGTAAAGCCGGTTACAGCCAAAAAGGACCCTCGCCTCTTTCTGCCAGTTACTATTACAGTATTCCGCATCTTCAGGTCACCGGCAGTATCGCGCGCAATGGCAAATCCGACACCGTTCGTGGCGAAGCCTGGCTCGATCATGAATGGTCAAGCCAATACCTGGATGGCAGCGCGATCGGCTGGGAATGGGTCGGTATAAATCTCAATGACGGCGGCGCACTGATGGCGTTTCGTATTCGTAACCCGCAAGGCGAGTCGCACTGGACCGGGGGCACATTGCGTAATGCGAACGGCACCATCCAAGTTTTTCATCCCCAGGATGTGAAATTCCAGGCTAAGCGTACGTGGATCTCAGCGCGCACCGGCATTCAATACCCGGTGCAGTGGCGCCTACGGGCAGGTGCCCGCGAGTTCGACTTAACACCCTTGCTGGATGATCAAGAAAATGACACGCGGCTATCCACAGGCGCGGTTTATTGGGAAGGTGCAGTCAGCGCCAGCGAGGCAGGCAAGAACATCGGCCGGGGTTATTTGGAATTAACGGGCTACGGCGAGCCCTTACGCTTACGTTAGTGAACCAGGTGCGCGTCGCTTAATATCGCCAACAAATGTAAGTATGCTTGATAGTGCCAAAATGGACCCGAGTGGGAACCCGTAAACAATATGTCGTGCGCATCAGGCTCATCGTCACCCAAGCGTAGATCGGCGATCGGTACATTTTTTTTCCGCAAATGCTCGATAACTGGATCATCCTTTGGCGCCGACATGACCGCAACTACGTAGTGCGCCGGAAAAGACGCGATAATTTCATCAAATGCTCGCTCGGTCACGCGAGTCGACGCTGCATAGTCCACCCCCGGCCGCACACAATCAGGACCCTGGTTTTGTTGCCTGCACACCAATGCGGCACGGCGAATATTGAGTCTGCCCTCGGGATCTAATGATCCATAGGGTACTTTCACATTTATCATTTCCAAGGGGTTAGATAATTGCATCTCAAGTCCACCCCGTATCGAGTCCAGCATTGCAGGCGTAGCAATATTGAAATCGTTGGTCAGCGGGTGATATAACAAAACCACCGTATCATCAGGAGAAATTTTGGGCGTGACTTCGTTAAGCTGGATGAGCGTAGTAATGGTCGAATAACTCGTTAGTGACATATTAATCACCAAATCATTCGGCAGGCGGCTCTGCAACAACCATGGCACCGTTTCTTCGTCATTGAGTCCCCACCCGAAAATAGAAGAGTCGCCGGTAATAAAAAGACGATGCGCCGCCGTCACTGGTCGATACGCAGTCGCTCGGCCACCCTCCGGCGTCACTTGCAAGCGAAAAACATGTTTTTGGTTATCGTATTCTTCGTGGATATTGTAAAGGCCAGGATTCATTGCATAACCTAAATTCACATCCAATCTATACAACGGAGCGTGGTCTGCTGTCGTTATCACTCCCATATGTCGCCCGCGAAGTTTATTAGCAGCATGTTCAAGCAACAAATAAGTAGAGGAGCCGGCAGGATGAAATCCTTTATACTCGGTCGCAAAGTAGCGGTACATGACATAGGAGGAAAATGACTCCACCGCCAGACCTAAGCCTATAGCCGCGGCAAAAATCAATACAAAATTTTTCATGTTCGCCCATTCATCTTGGGATACTACCACCATCGTATCCCCAGCCCTATACCCTTATTGATGTAACCGTCTACTCCGCGAATGGATTGCAGATAGATTATGTCGTACCGTCATTCCTGAATTTTTGGTCTTCTAATTCGCGTGTTTTCAATACAATCATGTATTCGTAAAAAGATTGTAGCCGCGCATAAGTAAACCCGGCGCGCCCGTCTAAAAATCCCAATTTAACGATATACATCAAAATAAATTTTATCAATGGCCGCGCGGGCAGCCGATAAAACAGCTCTTTTTGGTGATAGCGGCGAATATTGAAGTCGCGCGCAAATAACGCCTTGGTCAGAGAGAACGGGGCTTCGCCGCGGCGGGATTTCAACACTAAATTGGCCTCCATGGACGAATACACATTGTGCTTGGCCAACCAATGCGTCATGCCCTTGGAAAAAGGATGATGATCGAACGGTTCATCGAAATTATGAATTGCACCTTCGACCTTTAATATTTCATTGACCTCGCGCTCATAGTGCACGTTTGCAGGGCGCACCAATCGAATGTAAAAAGGCGACAATTGGCTGTACTTAAGCCACGTACCTTCTAAATAGTCGCGACGCCGGATACGCCCGGCACTGGTAGCCGCGTTAACCACTGCAGACTCGACAAATCGTAACAGTTCCTCGCATAAAGGTTTCGGCACTCGTTCATCCGCGTCCAGTATCAAGACCCAAGGGTACTTGAAGCCAAAATCGTGCAACCCCGCGTTACGTTGCGCCGCGTAATGATCGAAACTGCGCTGCGCCGTGCGCGCACCGCTGGCCGTGGCAATTTCCAGTGTCCGATCGGTCGAGTACGAATCCAATACCAAAATGTCATCGGACCACGCAACACTCTGCAAACAATCAGGCAAATCCAATTCTTCATTCTTGGTTAGAATCAGGACCGAAATCATCGCAGAACCCGGGTTTTAATGGCCTTAGCCGGTATTCCGGCGTACACCGTCCAGGGCGCCAAATCCTTGGTCGCAATGCCGCCTAAAGCCAGCACCGCTCCATCACCCACGCTGACACCCGAACACACGGTCGCGCGGGCACAAATCCACGCATATTGACCGATGTGTATGGGTGTGCTGATCATAGGGAATTGAGGGTCGTTGTAGTCATGCGTGGCACCACAAAGATATGCATCCTGCGAGATCACGGCATGAGATCCCAGATAGACAGTGGCCGGATTGTAAATCACTACTCCGTCGGCGATTCCAACGGCATCGTCACAGTGAAGATTCCAGGGAGCCCAAATCTTCGCGCCCGCATACACGTGGCAATGCGGACCGAGTCTTGCACCGAAACAACGCAGCAACAACGCACGCCACGCATGAGCCGGACGAGGCGAAAAACGAAACAAAATCTGGTATGCGAATTCCCACCCTACCCGGAGCAATCGATTTCCAAGGGAAGTCTGAGCGGCGAGGTACGGATCCAGCGGCGTCATATTGAACTACTAAAAATCACTGAAGTTAGGCGATTTTCCACAATTTTTCGATTTTTTCAAGAACAGCAGGTTTCGGATTCATGTTTTTTAAACGTACCATGGCCTCAATCGGCATCGCAAGAAGATTCCCGTCAGGCCAATGGTCAGTAGTTGCGGCCAGCCGATAGGACATTTTGCGAAACAATTTAAAAACAACGATATCGGGCACGAACAAATAGAAAGTATAGTCCTGCGGAAAAATCGTGCTTAAACGATGGTCTAGTTGACCTCTTACGCCTTGCGACCACTCAAAAAAAACAATCGGCCGACAGCGAACCAACGTTTTCGCCAGACCGTTAAGCACATGCGGTTCAAAACCTTCCGTATCGATTTTGATAAAATGGACATCTTTGATCGCGTTCTGTTCCAAAACTTCGTCGCCAATTCTGATTTCCAAATCAAGAGTTTCATTGTCATTTCCAGAACTGATGAAACTTCCCGTACCGGTATTATGTCCCTTAGGTTTCTTATAGGATGCCTTTTCGTTTTTCTCACCCAGCGCAAACTCAAATAACCTAACATTGTTGATAGCATTCTCAAGCAACTTTTGCCGCAACTTGTTTGCTACTTCAAAGAATGGCTCGAACGCCAATACGTGTTTAGCTTTTCTGGATGCGAATAGCGTGTGATGACCCACATTAGCACCAATATCCATGACCACCGGCTGATGCATGGATACCAACAGGTCCTCCATTAATCGAAGTTCCTCGCGAGCGTAAGCGCCATAGTAGTAGACGCTCCAATCAATAAAAATGTCAAAATTCCCGCGGTATACCAAGCCAAAAAATGGCACCGCAAACTCCTCGGATTTCGCCGTATCTGGATTGTGAATCCATCGGATTAGACGATCACGAACCCCGAACCGAAGCAAGGCAAGGTGCCCGACAGCCCGCATCCAACGTTTTAACATGGCATTTTACGACCGAGTATTGATGATATGTTTATCTGTGACAAAGGATTCAACGACCTTCTTCCCCCACCCGCGCAATCCGCGATCCTGGGTACGATGTTTTGTTATCCAATGATCTATGGGGACACCGAACCCCGATTTGCTCCGGTTGAGAACTTCCTTAGGCACCGGTGCGCTCGGACATTTTAATAACATCGCCTTGCTGGGTGGATGCGGTCCCGAGATATGAGGCGCTAAGTGCCGGTAGACTTCGACATCGACAAATGGTAGGCGAATTTCCAACGAATGAGCCATGCTGGCCCAGTCGCTATCACGGAGTAGCATGTTGCGCATGTAGTATTGTAATTCAAGTCCGGACACGCGTGCACGAGAACTATTCGCATTGAGCGGCTGCAAATCGGCCCACCCTTGCTTTATGATCTCGGGATCTATAAGCGTTGGTAGCTCCCAGGGCATGTACAGCGCACGCCGGAGCAAATTAGCGCCACCATATTCGAAAATGCCGGCAAATTTTGGCGACGTAAATTGAGAAACCAAACTTGCGGTAATCCAGCGGAATCCACGCCCCAATAGCGGCACTTGCGCCAGCGAACCGGCACATTTCATAATCGCGGGCACGTCCACAAGACTAGGATAACCCCCGAGGATTTCATCCGCACCTAAACCCGATATCGCGACCTTGTAACCGGATTCGGCCGCAGCGCGCGACACAAACCAGATATTGACACCGTCAATCGTCGATAGATCCATCGCGGCAATGATTGGTGCATAATCGGAGTGAAAGTCGGCTTCAGAAATCATAGATACATGATGTTTCAGGCCATAATACTGGGCCGTCTGAAGCGCCAAGGTCACTTCGTCTTGTTCGGTTCCGGTATATTCACCAAATCCCAGCCTAACCGCATTGACTGATCCTTGGCCGTGCCGTGGCCCACCCTTGGCTTTTTCCTCAATCGCCAGCGCTGCGAGAATTGACGAGTCGACGCCTGCGAATAGAATCCCACTAAGGCCGCGGGCTCTAATTGCCGAGGGATCCCGCCTCCGGCCAATAATGCTTTGACTTGTGAGGCGAAACGAAATGTTTGCCCGTCATCATAGTAGTACAACGGCTTAATACCGAAATAATCGTACGCGAGCAATATCCCTTGTTTTTCTTCATCCCAAATAGCGAAAGAAAACATACCGCGCAGATGCGGCACCCATATCCTCCCCCCATCGCCGGTAGGCAAAGAGTAACGCCTCGGTATCGCATTGCGTCCTGAAAATATGCCCGTGCTGGGTCATTTCAGCCCTTAGCCCGAGAAAATTGCAAATTTCACCATTAAACACGATCTGTAGCCGCTGATCGGCTGTTGCCATCGGTTGATTGCCTAATACACTCGTATCGATGATGTAGAGTCGGCGCTAGGCGAGGCCGACCTTGCGGTCGCGATTCAACCACATTCCGGCGTTATCGAGCCCCCGGGTACGCATATGTTCGCGAACTGCCAACAACTCTTCCGCGTTGACAGGTTGATCGCGCCGATAGTTAAGTATTCCAACCAGTCCGCACATTGAAAGGGTTCTATTTAAGCGGACGCAATTGGCCAATAATGAGACGCTATAGACATAACAACTCAATTGCAATTGACGAAATAGACGAAATTTGCGAAGGTCCTAGGCGTTAGGCAGGCTTTAAAAAGACTCCTGTTATCAACTGAGCACTCAATCTATCTTATTATGTTAGCCAACCGTGCCTTGCTAATATGGAGGGTATGAACTCAAATCTTTCCAGTTTTCTAAACTTATCGCGTTGGTTAGCAGCGCTTTTAGTAGTGACCGGCCATATTAAAAATATTTTATTTGTTGATTTCGGCGACGTAACGCACAAAACCGTTGCCTGCAGACTATTTTACTTCGTGAGCGGTTTAGGACATGAGGCGGTGGTGATTTTTTTTGTCATCAGCGGATTTTTGGTGGGTGGCTTAACCATTCGGCATTGGCAAACCACGGGTCCCGACCTCAAAGCGTACGCGATCGCACGATTCAGCCGCATCTACACGGTACTGGTCCCGGCACTACTGCTGGGAGTGCTCCTGGATATCATCGGGATTCATTGGGTTAACGCCAGCACACTGTATTCTAACCCCGACGCATATCACATCGCCTCATTAAAAATAGCGATCAATCCCAGTATCGATCTTAAAATTGCCTTGGGCAATTTATTGATGCTGGAAAATATTCGTGTACCGCCACTCGGCAGCAATTATCCTTTGTGGAGTTTGGCCTATGAATGGTGGTACTACTGCATTTTTGCGCTAATCGCGGTTGCGCTCACCGCCCCTGGCTACAAAAAACGAATATTTTTCTCCGTTGCTGCTTTACTCTTAGCCATCATACTTCCCGCTAAACTCGTGATATGGGGAATCATCTGGAGCTTAGGGTTAGCCGCTTATTTTTGGGCTCACTCGCGCCTTTGGAGTCCACCGGCCTATGTTGGATTTATCTTAGTACTCCTCAGCTTGATCGCTTCGCGAATCATTCGCGACCCAAGCGGACTAGGACCCAATGAAACGCTGTTCCTGGCCTTTCTTAAAGATTCTGCAATTGCACTATGCTACGTCACCGCGGTAGTCGGTGCCAGCAGAATGAAAAGATCCAGCATTTGTCCGGCATTGCATAGATGGCTGGCGGATTTTTCGTACACCACTTACCTTACTCATTTCCCGCTAATGCTATTCTCGGTAGCCGTGGCCTTCCAATTGTTCGGTGTCCAGTTCCGTCGCCAACCGTCGGCCAATGGCATGCTGTACTTTATATTATTGAGTTCATTTGTACTGGCTGTCTGCTATTTGTTATCACGAGTGACTGAGCGCAAAACCACCGTCATCCGCAACTCGATTACCACGCTATTGCGCGATAGAGTCCGCACTACGAGTGATTCAGCATGAGACGCAGAATTATCGCCGGGATTGGAGCGGGCTCATTTGGTATGGCAATCAATACCGGCATTCAATTCATCTCGTTACCGCTCTTCCTGCATTATTGGGATACTTCGACTTACGGTGTGTGGCTCATGTTGTCGGCTATTCCCGCGTATCTGTCGATGGCGGATGTTGGCATGGTCACTGCTGCCGGCAACCGAATGACCATGGCCCAGGGCAAAGGCGACCCCGCGGAAGCCAATAGAGTCTTTCAAAGTACCTCAGTACTCATTGTGAGCATTTGTGCATTGCTCGCGGTGTTGATTGTTCCGCTTATACTGTGGGTGCCGTTGCATTGGCTGCGCAGCGTCGATCAGCGTCTGGCGCTGTCTTTTCTGTGCTTGAATGTGCTGATCACGCTCATCAGCGGATTACCCGAATCGATATTCCGCGCGACTCAGCGATATGCTTTTGGAACTCTGTTGGGAAATTCTGCGCGTCTCGCCGAGTGGTGTGGCAGCATGCTCGGATTGGCACTCGTGGGAAGCTTCGCGGCGGTGGCTTTAGGGGGTTTGGTCGTACGCATAATGAGCCTCGTGACAGGAATAATGCTGACGCGAACGCAGAATAATGGCATCGAATGGGGTGTGAAACACGCGAACCGCCACGAGATTATTGCGATGATCAAACCGGCGCTGTCGTTTATGGCGTTCCCACTCGCCAACGCTTTTAGCTTTCAAAGCCTGACATTACTGGTCGGCAATGTCTTTGGTCCGTCAACGGTGGCTATTTTTAACACCTATCGCACTATTGCGCGGGTATCGGTACAAATTACTGCGATATTCAGTCACTCGCTGTGGCCGGAGTTTTCGCGCCTGTTTGCTGCCAATCAACCGCAGCTCATTGATAAATTGTTCCGACAAGCGAATTTACTGGGAGGCGCTCAGGCCGTGCTACTCAGTGTCGTATTGTATTTTACCTCGCCATGGTTAATCCGCGTTTGGACACACGCAGCGATTCCTTTTGTTCCCGCATTAATGTTGTTGATGCTGCTATATGCTTCTGTGGGTGGGCTATGGCATATTTCGCGTATTCTACTCATGGCAACGAATCAACACTCGGGCCTCGCTTATTGGGCGCTTGCGACCGGAGCGCTCTCAATCATTTTGGCTTGGGCTCTGAGTCACATGCTCGGAGTTAGCGGCGTGGTGGTAGCCATGCTACTGAGCGAGAGCCTTATTGCCATAATTTGTTTTAATCTCGCTCAAGCCACGCTGGCGCAACGCCGCAGTATAGCGACATGAGAATCGCGCTATCAACACCGGGTAAATTTCACACCTTTGATTTGGCACGCGAACTCCATGCGCACGGCGTACTGTCGGCCGTGTACAGCGGATATCCGCGCTTTAAGTTAGGCAAGGAAGGTTTGCCACCAGCGTTGATTCACACCTTTCCCTGGGTAAAGGGCCCGTTAATGGCCAATCCTTGGGGTCATCGCATGCCGCCTTCATGGATGCGGCAATGGCAACACTGGGCTGCGACCAGCTTCGGCAAATATGTCGCCAGAAATATCCAACCTTGCGATGTGTACGTGGGTCTTTCAGGCTCATCGCTAGACGCCGGGAAAAAAATACAAGTCCACGGGGGTCGCTATGTTTGCGATAGAGGCTCTGCTCACATCCGTACTCAAGATTATCTATTACGCGAGGAGCATGCGCTATGGGGCATGCCTTTTTTAGGAATAGACTTGCGCGCCATTGATATCGAGGAAACTGAATACGCGCAAGCGGACCTCATTACCGTGCCCTCCAATTTCGCGCAGCGCTCTTTTATTGAGCGTGGAGTTCCCGCTAATAAATTACGTCTATTGTCTTACGGGGTGAATCTTTCCCGCTTTCAACCCGTTGACAAACCTGTGGCCAACCGTTTTGACGTGCTGTTTGTCGGCGGCATGTCTCTACAAAAAGGCGTACAATATCTCCTTCAGGCTTTTCAAAAAATTAGCCATGCAGCCAAAACCCTCACCTTTGTGGGGGTAGCGTCGCCGGACTTAATAGCGATGCTTCGCAATCGACGATTGTGGCCGCACGATACCCGCGTCTTAGGTCACGTACCACAAGTCGAGCTAAAAAACATCATGAGTCGAAGTCACGTGCTGGTACTACCCAGTATTCAAGACGGCATGGGCATGGTTATGGCTCAGGCGATGGCCTGCGGCTGCCCGATTATCGCCAGTCGTAACACCGGAGCTGAAAATCTATTCGCCGATGGCCAGCAAGGTTATATCGTGCCGATTCGTGACGTCAATGCACTGACCGAGAAATTACAGCGATTAGCAGATGGTCCGCAAGAACGCGACGAAATGGGGCGAAAGGCATTAGCCATCACGCAAAAAATCGGTGGCTGGCACGAATATGGCCAAAATGCGCTGGCCATTTATAGGTCCTTAACTCCGAGATTAGAAAGTGAAGGTTAGCCACGCTTTCGCCAACCGATCGTCGAATTGAAACAGGGCTTGATTCGATGTGCGCTGCTCGTCACGATAGGATACTTCGAGCACCAGAGCTGTAGTGGCCTGATACTGTAGGTTTAGTTGTTGCGATCGGACCTTATCCGAGCGCACCGCGAAGGTGAGCACGCTAGAATCCAAGCCGATAAAATTCTGATTGTCGCTCGACAGCGCAAAGGAAAACTTTATTTTTTCCGAGGGTTTCCACACCGGGGTAAACGACACGCCCTTGGCAAGAAAGTGATCGGATTGTGCAAACAGGGTCGCGCGTAGTTCACGCCATCCGTCCGCCATCACTTGAATCTTCTCGGTCGCTAGCCAATGCAGCGATACCCGCCAGATAACGCCCGAAAATGCGCCGACCGGCGAGGATGGGTAATAGTGATTAAGGTAGCCTGCATGCGCGTCTAGCGAAGTTTTGTCTGATAGTGCATGTTTGACAACCAATTGATTAGTGGTCTCACGGAAACTACGATCAAATTGCGCAGCATTAAATAATATGAGATTGGAATATCGACGATCAGCATAGGCGTATTCCCAACCAATAGTGTTATTGACGTCGGTGGCATATTCGATACCGGCGCTGGCTGTTTTGCCGTGCGAGTTATCGTACTGAATAGCTGCGGCAGAATGCTTGTTCGTTGAATTATTAAACCCGCCATAAACCGCCCATCGAGGACCGACTTGATAGCGGCCCAGTCCGAACACTGCTGTCGTAGCGAGCAAATCGTGACCCAGAAAACGCGTCTCTGCGAAGCTCGCCAGCGCGCGTCGATAATATCCACCGACTTGTCCACTAAAGTGCGGTCCGAACTGCCAGTTCCAGGTCAAATCGCCAAGTCCCGTGCTGCTGTTGAGCGTGGTATAGCGCGAAAATCGGTTTTCATCGACACGCGCATGATAAATGACTTGCTGCAATCCGGACGTCCAGAGCCCTTTTGTACCCAGGGAGGCGGAATTGTAATGGTCCTGACCGCCATTAGCATTTGGAAAATTCGCAGCGCCAATACTGGAGGTTGGCAGCCGATACAAATTGCTGTCGTAGGTCTCTTGATCGGCGACATAAATATCGTAGCGGCGGATGTCTTGAGTACCCCGACCCGGCGATTCGGCATCAATGGCAAGCGCATCAGCTAACGATAACGCAGGCACGCCCATTGCGCACACCGCGGCGATCCCCAGCGCCACCAGTACTTTATAGATTATTGTCATATGCGATTCAGCAATTTCATGATACCGCGGCGAATCAAGGGGGGTGTTATATCGCGAACGATGGCACGTAGCGACAAACTCACTTTGGTAGAAAATTGCGGCGCGAAAATCGATGAATGCGGTCTCACATTGGAGTGAGAGTGTAAATCAGCAGTATGGTAGTACAGAATAAAAGATTGGCGTATTCTATCCGACGGACAGGTTAAGGGAGCCGGCACCCCATGAAAATTCGGATTTGCAACCTCAAATAGCACGGTGCGATTAAATTTTGGCTCAATCGACACTTCGCAACGACTACTATCGTCATTCCATAATTCCAGTTGTCCGGCAAATTCTGGAGGCCACGACTTATTTAAAAATATGATCATCGCCAGCCGCCGCGTTAGACCCGTGTTGTAAGCGACACTTCGATCCGAGTGAATTTGAAAATGATCGCCACGGCGCATTTGTGCATAACCCGCTCCTTGCAAATACGGATCAGGAAGCAACTGCCAGACTCCCGATATTTCGGATAGAAGATGCAGAAATGCGGCAGAGTGCACAATGCTGGTCAATTGGATACCGGCGGGTCCGAGATCAGCGCCCGAACGCATTCGCGCGGTGCTTTCACGGGAGTCTATATTGTTTTTGATCCATTGATGAGCGGCCATTTTTCCCATCTCTAACACGAGCGTGTCTAGTAATTGATCTGAAAATAAGTCGTCAATGATTAAATGCGGAAACGGTCGCGCCGCGTGGTAAGATAAACGCAGGTGTTTTATAGAAGCCGGCAAACGCAACTTGTCGCCAAACAACCCATTAAAATCATTCGTTAAATCATTCATGGGGTCTCACAAATAGCAGTAAGGAATGAGGCGGTCATAGCCGCAATTGAAAAATGTTGCGCATAGGCTTCGATAGCATGCGTGCCCATTGACATGCGGCTACTTATGTCTAACTGCAGCCATCTCCTTAAATTATTCTCCGTTCCATCCACAGTATCAGCAGCTACGAACCCCGCTCCCGCCGCATCAATTTCTCGCCAAATATTGATTTTATCTGAGATCAGAACGGGCACTCCGCAGCTTAACGCTTCGGCGACTGCGATGCCGAAATTCTCTTGGTGAGAGGGTAAAATAAAGGCCTCACTAGCGTAAAACGCTCCCCATTTCAGGGTGTCGCGCAGCATTCCTGGCCAAGTAATTTTATCTTGTACGCCGTGGGTTACCGCCAATTGTTGCAATTTCACTAGCCATCCATCTTGATCAGGACCCGCCATCACTAAATGTAGGTCAGGAATTAGCTCTTTCACTCGGCCCAATGCCTCGATCAACAGATCGCAACCTTTTTTCTCGTGAATGCGCCCTAAAAAAATCAAAATTCTACGATTGCGGAGTTCCGGGAAACGCATCAGGAATTCTTCACGAAGATGTTCGCGATCATCGGGTGGCGCCCCGGAACCGTAGGCAACCACCTTTTCATGTACTCGGTATAGCCAGAATGACTGCCGAGCACGTAATCGCTCTTCCTCGCTGGTAAATAACACTGCTTGAGCATCGCGCAATACCCGGTATTCAGCCCATGGCCAGTACAACCATTTCTTAAAATGTTTTATGGGATAGGTTTGCTTGAACCACGGGTCAAGCATTCCATGAGTGAATATAAAATAAGGTTTTCCAATCTGGCGCAGTGCAGACCGTGCGGCAAAGGCATGGTATTGCCATAAACCGTTCACAATCACAGCATCAAAAGCTGGAGCGTGCCGAATCAACCACGGGATGAGCTTACGATTATACTGATAAGCACCGTACGAGGGGCCTAGGGCATGCACTGGCAGAGGAAAGTCGACTAGATGGGCTGCATTAGGATCGTCAAGGCATACTATTTCAACTGAGTGGCCCAAGCGGATTAACTCGGTGCCGCGCTGCTTGACGCCCTCGATAGGCCCGCCCGTTAAGGGATTCACACTGGGTATTACATGTAGAATTCTCATAGCGGGCGTACTTCGTCAACAATTCTTCGATAGTTCGACAGATACGCCTCAATCGCGCGATCGGCATCAAACCGCGCGGCCCACTTTTGTGAGGCCTCTTGGTATCGCTGACGCTCATCCATGCCTCGCTCCAACAATCTTTGTAGCGAAGCGGCACCTTGCGCCGCCCACAGATCCGCATCATCACCTAGGGTTAGCCGAGGCAAATAGGTGGCTAAATCACCACCGATTTCGTTCATCGGGGCCAAGGCTGTAGTAATCACTGGACATCCGCAAGCCAGCGACTCGATAATCGGCCAACCAAATCCTTCCTCCAAGCTTGGGAATAACGACGCTGCCGCGAGCGAATAGGCGGCTTGCAAAGCCTCGCAACTGAGCTTATCAAAAAAATACACTCGGCCGTTCGCGGGAACCTTCTCAATGGCTCTTTGTATGGCTGCGGTCGGCGGCGGGCCAATACACCACAGGGCCAAAGGCTTAGGGTAGGCGGCGGCATAGTGCGCATAAATATTAATAATGCCAGCCAAATTCTTGTACCACTGAGCACCCCCTACATGCAGCACCAACCCCTCTGCGGACGCCGGCAGTCCGGCCTGTTGCAGCACTGCAAGCGACACATCGCTCGACATTCGGGCATAAGGGAAATTCAAACCGTTATAAACCACCGCACATAGTTCGCCCCTTACGCCGGCAAATTGGCAAAGATCTGCGCGGGTTTTTTGCGAAATGGCAATAAAATGCTTCGCCCGGGTAAACCCACGACGAATATAGCGCTGGTACACCCGTCCCGAAAACGAAGTCGCATTCTCGGGGATATCACCCAAAGCAGATCGCAATGCCAATAAATCATGCACGTGGACCACATGCAGTCTTCCCTTAACCAGAGGTACCCAGGGCCCCAGCGCTTGGTCACAAAAAACAAACAGCGTATCCGCGGAAATCGACTGCAGTTTGCTTCGCACCCAGAATGGAAATAAAAAATACTGATCGATGTAACCGGCCCATTTAGCCAGTGGTGAATGCCGGAACCATCGGTGCACTAACGCCTGCGGCGACCAACGTTCCACGACGTGTCCGCGACCAATGAACCCTACCTCCAACATTTGGGCGAACAACGGCATGCTTTTCGAATTCGAAAAATCCGGATGACAAAACAAAATAATTTTCATTGCGGCAGATCATTCGAGCGCAGTTTTTCGCGCAGCAACAATCCGGCTAAGGCGAGGATCACACCATAGATAACTACCCATTGCGCAAAATCTCGAACCACGAAGGCAAATTTGGCGTGTAGCCCGTCACTAGTTAGGCCATACAAATAATAATCCCAAATATTCATCATCGCTAAGGCGCTGACCGTGGTACCCCCTGCAAGAGTGCGGACGGTCAATAGGTCCATCAGCGAAAATAACAACCAACAGATCAGTGCGTATACAAAAGGAAACAACGGCCCCATGAGAACTTGACCTTGGGCCAGCATCGAACCCGTTTTCTTGCCACCGAGCGGCAAACCCGCCCCAAGATAAACAAGATAATCTCCCACTGAAAAGTTTAGCTCGTCTTTGCGAACCGCCACTCCCAGTACGCTCAAGAAAGGCGCCGGTAGAGCCGCCCAGAACATATCCTCTGTGATTGAGACAAGCCTACGTTGATCACCGTCTGAAGTAATTTTTCGCGCAAAATGCAGCGAATTATCGTGAAATTTGGTTTCTACAAATCGTGCAATCATGGGGTTCGCAAAATAATACTCATCATATATTGAGCCCTGCAAGGCTACCTTAGCGTCCATTCTATAGGCTTGAATGAGACGTGGACTCCTCCAAACATAGAATGTCTTAGCCACCAATTCGGCGGCTGGCAGCTTGCCACGTGATTGACGGACCACCGCCATTGCGGTGGCAAGATCAGAGAGGGGCACAAAAAGCACCGACAACACAATCGCCGCGACCCCGATCCGCATCATCCATTGCTTGTTCAGATGCGCACTACTTCTTAGGGCAACCAAAGCATAAAGTAAAAATACCGTTGCCCCACCGACAAACAGATATTTTCGAATGTTCATGCCAATCGCCATCAAGCCGAGTCCCGCAGCATAGGTAATGAGCAAAGCTGTATTGCGCCGCACATTACAGTATTGAATGCCGACTTCGCGCGTATATATCGGAATCAAAAAAGGCGCCCAAGCCAAAAAATTAAACGCGCTGCTAAGTTTCGCCAGAGCATTTTCCCGACTTGAAAAAATAAAACTAACTAAGCCTACCCATCCCATGAACCAAAGGGTGGCACTAGTTGGGATTTTATAGACGCCGAACCATTCCAGAAGACTTCGAGCGACGCCCTGATTGCTTGACTCAATATTGGAAAAAAAACCAAGGGTTGCGTGCACCGCCATCGCGATGGCTTGGTAAAACGCCAACGTAGCAAACGTATAAAAAGGATCGTAGAGCGAACTCGTCAGCGCATGCCAGGTAAAAGACTGCACAATAAGGGCTCCTAACTGCGTAGAGACGCAAAACCCCAGGAGCGAAAAAGAGGACAGAGGATGAGTCGTCAAAGCCGGGGTTAACCAAAGATAAAACAGCATCGCAAACGACGAAGCGGTAACAACACAGACCGATATAAAATTATGAGCCGAGGGATCGATAGCAATCTGAGCCATAAATGCACATAACGTCAGAATAGTCATGGATATAAATACGGCGTTTTTTACGATCATCAGTTTAAATCCTGAACCTACTAATCCGCGACTAACGCGTAATCAATAATCGCTTGCAAGGTCTTTTCATTGAAATCTCCGTTGACATGAATTCGTTGCAGACCCGCGGCAGCAATACGTTGTGACAATTCAGGTTCGCGCAACGCCTGAAAGCAGGCGTTCGCGCATTCTTCGGCATCGCCCCAGAACAACGCCTCTTGACCTTCCGTGTACATGGCACTGTGCTCGACCGTACGTTCGGCGCAGAGCAACCCCCCCAACGCCGGAATCTCCAGCGAACGCGTAGTATGCAAATCGCGATTGCCTTTTGATAGCAAGCCCAAATTAACTTTGGCGCATTGAATTGCCTTTGCGTACTCCTCTGCCTGCAGTTCTCCACCCTTCCAATAAGCCTTCAGCTCCGACCACTCAGAAGCTTTGGTCCAATTCGCCCCCCGAATAGTTAGAGGCACGCCGCGCTGCACCAAGTCCAATAAAAACGGACCGCGCTCGGGAAACCAAGTGCCAACAAACAGCACATCCGCCGCCCAACAGACCTTGTCCTCTGCCGATAACTCGCGAGGCGCATGCGAAACTTCGTCAGCACAACGATTAACACGCATTGCCCGCTTGGCCCCCAACGCCCGCGCCTCCGCAATATTTTGAGGACGCATGACCACACAAAGATCGTAGTAAGGAAGGCTCATTCGATAAGCGGCGAAACGTGCGATGTCGCGTGGGCCAAGAGGATCATCAATATTGTAATTAATCACCGTAGTCGCGAATTGGTGCAATCGGCGAATGACTCTTGGGGTGACCCAATCTCCGCTATCCACAAAACAAAGATCGTAGTGTTGCGCCATACGAGTCGGCAACGCGCGTAAAAGCAAAGGACCCATAAGCTGACCGCCGATTCGCCAAGTAATCCGTTCCACCCACACGGTCTTAGGTAACAATTTGCGCGGATCAATGTGCGTGACATGATGACCCAGCCGACTCAGCGCACTCGCTCTATCAAGGCTCGTGCCGCTGCTAGCGCCGATATATAGAATCTTCACAGGAGTAGTCATCAAATATGCATCGCGGTGGCGCGCGCTAGTTACTAATGCTCAAAAATGACACTCCCAACCACGTTGACACCGGCCTCCTGAAATCCCAATAAGCCGGATTTCAATTGCCTGTGCTGTGAATAATTGCGCCGCGCGAGCATTAGCGCGGAACCCGCCCGCGATGCAATCACCTGGGCGTCTGACGACTCGTCGAGCGCCGGCGTATCGACAATCACGACACTGAATTGCTCCGCAAAACGATCAATCACCACATCAAAAACCGGACGTTCCAGTAGTTCCTGAGGATTGGGTGGCAGCAAACCTGCTGGCAATACGCACAATGTCAACTGCGGATGTATCCGACGTGCTATTTCGCGTCCCGCACGGCCCGTGAGTAGCGACGATAGTCCTACTTCATTATCAATGTTAAATAATTCATGTTGGCGCGGATGACGCAAGTCACCATCGATGAGCAGGGTACGCTCACCAATTTGTGCAAACATAGTCGCCAAATTAGCGGCGAGCCAACTACGGCCTTCGCCTCGGGTCGGACTACAGATCGCTAGTACTTTCCTGCTGGACTCATTCAACCAGCGCAGCACCAGCCGGCTACGTAAGGCGCGTAGCGGTTCGACCAGTGCGCTTTGCGGCATATAGGCTGCGATGACTTCATCAGACACTTGGCCACGCGACAAAATTGGGTAATTAAATTGTTGGGCTAACGCATTTTCAATATCAGTCGGTGTCAAAAGCTCAAGCCGCACGGCTGCATCGCCAAATCGCAGCCCATGGGCCCTGGAATAGCTCTGAATCTCATCGACGCTCTTGGCAGTTAAGCGACCCTGTTCCACCAAAATGCTGCCTAACGCGCGGCTGCGATCACGACTAGCACTCATACCACTCACGGCTTGGTTTTGTTTCATACTCAATTTAAATGCTTGCTGATTTCAGCGACATTAACCCTGTTACGGAGCTTTCGCTGTGCGCCAATACGGGTATTTTTCTGATTATGCCCAATACCGGCACCCCGAGCAGATGTATAAGCTCCGCCTCACTACGAACCCGCCGGTTTAGCATTTCAAGAAATAATGCTGCGCCAATTCCGAAAAGCGTGCCAAACAGCGCGCCCATAACTAAATTTAAAAATAACTTTGGACTGTAATGCCGCGCGGGCGGCACCGCTGGCGTTAGTACCACAATATTAGTTTGCTGAGTGTGGCTAGCCAAATTACTTTGCGCCAGACGCGACGCGACCGCGTCGAGATTTCGTTGCGCGGTGACCACATCGTTCGTCAAGACGCTAGCTTGATCACGCTGGTGTTTAAGATCCAACATGCGTTTTTTTTGCGCTTCAAGCGCGGCGCGAATATCACTTTCCCGTAGCATATTGGCGTGCATAGTACTACCCAGCGATGCCGCAATTTTTGCGCTCTCTTGATCTATCCGGCGACGCAGACTGCTGATTCCAGCTTCGGTATTTTGGTAATCCGGATGATTCTTGCCAAGGGAAGTGGCGATATCTTGTAATTTTGCTTCGGCTCTCGACAGATCGGACTTCAAACTTGCTACCAAGGAACTCTGCAGCACTTCAGGCAATGACTCGTTATCACCGCTAGTTTGTCTTTGTTTAGATTGACTATCTTGTAGTAACGCCTGCATGGTCAGCAATTGAGTCGAGAGTTCGCCCAGCCGAGCGCTTTCGATATCCATTCGGGCATCGCTAACCACTATTCCATTTACACCTTCATAGTCAGATAGTCTTTTTTGTTTCGCTTCCAAGTCGGCGCGCAGAGAGCGTGCGCGATCGTCAAACCAGGCAGCAAACTGCTTTGCCGGTTCAACTTTGAGTTCGATACTGGTATTGATGTAAGCCTGCGCGAAGGCATTGGCAAGTTCCGCCGCATGCTTAGGGTCAGTCCACTGCACCGAAATATCGACCACATTGCTTTCACGCGAAGGGGTAACCATCAAGTTACTTTGTATTTTCGTTTCAGCAATCCAAGCCGCAAGATCGCCCTCGCCGCCGGTGGCACGCCGCCATTGATCTTGATAAACCTTGGACTGATCCAACTTTAAATCTTCTGCCACTCTGCGCGCTACGCGCGGACTTGCGATGATATCTACTTGGGTCGCGATATAGCTGGCCATCGATTGCGCAGTAACGCCCGAACTACTGGCAGGATCTGAAGGATCACCTTTGCCATCCACAATAATTGAAGCGGAGGCGCGGTACTGTTTAACCGACAACAAACTCACTAACAACATCGCCCCCACAAAAGTACAAAAAATACCCAATGCCAACCACCAGCGGGCACGTAGAATCAGCATAAATTGATTTAGAGTCATAGGACATGCTCGCTTGAGAGACGATCAGAACAAGCTTTCTTTAACATAAATCACGTCGTTGTCTTGAACATCATCGTCTAAAGAAACGTGTACTGCCTTGACCTTGCCGCTCGCATCGCGCCGATGGACCACAATACCGCGCTTGGAACCCTTGCCGGTGACCCCACCGCCCGCCGAGATTGCCTGCATCACAGTCATGCCTCTCTCCAGACGATATTCACCCGGCCGCTGCACCTGGCCATTCACATAGAAAAACGGTGCCCGGTTTACAAATAGAGTATCGCCACCCGTTAGCGCAATATCATCGACTGCATTTCCGTTCAGCGACATTTTGACAATATCTATTTCCTGCCGAAATACCTTCCCGTTGCGCGTACCTGTCACTACGACGATATCGGTACCCGAAGGCGCGATTCCGCCGGCCGCAGCCAGCATTCCAGATACATGACCGCCAGCGGCTTCCACCGGATACCGTCCTGGCTTGTTGACCTGGCCTAGTACAGCAACCTGATTGGCGACTGCGGTGGTGAGCAATACATTGACCTGCGGGCTTAGTACAAATCCACCCTCTTTGAGCATCAGCGCAATTTTTCGCTCGGCTGCGGGCAAAGTTAGCCCCGCGACACGAACCGATCCAATTAGGGGAAAACCAATATCTCCAGCCGCAGAGACCCGTACTTCACCCGCTAGATCGGGATTCTTGAACACCGTAATCTTTAGAATATCGCCTGCGCCGATCGCGTATTCCTGCTGGGCAAAGGCGTTTTGCGCGAAATTCGTGCTTCCCATCGCCAATAGGAGAATCACGCGAACTAGCACAGCGAGCTTTCTTGTAACGCTAGCCGAAATCAAGGCACACCCCCTAAGATCATGAATATCATACGAAACTCGCCGTTTTAACAATAACCGTAGAGAATTGTAGCATTCCTGGAATTCCATATATTTGCGGAATATCACATCAGCGACATAAACCCTGCGCTTTTCGAACGAGCACTGGGGCGATCACGCTCTCTTAGCGATAACCGGCATAAACACCCTGTTTAAAACAGCGTCACGTTCGAATTCTGTTTCAACGATGGCCCGCGCTTTGCGGCCAAGTTCCTGCCGAGTTACCGCGTCGTCTGTTAATTGTAAGATAGCCGCCGCCATCGCAGCCGCGTTTTTGGGCGGCACTACCAACCCGCAGCGCGACACTAATGAGTCTAATTCCGTGCCCCGCTGACAGGTCGCGATCACCGGCCGGCCGCTCGCCATCATTCCGGATAATTTTGAAGGCAGCACTAAATCTGCTGCACCCAAACTTTGCGGCAATAAATGAATGTCTGCCATGCACAAGAGTTCACCCAATCGCTCAAGGGGTTGCAGGGGCAGAAAGCGGACATTGGCCATCGCATCGGTTGCCGATAAAAGCGCACTTTTCATTACCCCATCCCCACAAATCACGATCATCACATCTACTCGATCTTTAAGAATTTTGGCCACCTCGGGTATGACCATCAAGCCTTGTTTACCGCCCAAAGTCCCGGAAAACAGGGCCACAATGGTATTCGGGCCAATTTCCAACTGCGACCGGTAACGACTACTGCGCATGGACGAGTCAATCATTGCGGTATCCACCCAATTAGGAAAATACAGCGTACGTGCCACCGGAACTTTCTTTTGAATGAGCCGCTCTACCATACGATTTGAAATGGTGGAAACGCGGTCAAAACGGCGCAATAGCCACCTTTCCATTGCCAATACCGAGCGCTGTAAAAGCTTGCCCTTGAGCAAACCCATGCGAAATGCCACATCAATTTCAAAATCCTGCAGATGCAGCCAGGCGCGTGCGCCACATAGACGCGCGACTGTCACACCAACGGGCGCACAAAGCATCGCCGGAGCAATGGTTAACACCAGATTCGGCCGCCAAAACACCTGACCCAGCATGATAGGCAGGGAGGAAAGCGCAAAGGAAAAAAGGTGGAAAATACGCGACACACCGCCGGGCGAATTTGGCACCCAAATTGGCGCTCGCCATACGTCGACTTGTCCTAACTGCTCGCGTCGGTACGGTGGCCATGCATAGCCCGCAGCACACTTCCAACGTGGGTAATACGGAGGCGCAGCAACTACCCGGACGGTATGACCGCGCTCTGCCAGCCAGGCAGCCATCTCACCTGAATATTTACCGATTCCGGTCGGCTCAGGCGCAAAATTAACGCTGTAAACAAGAATTTTCACGAATATTGTTAAGTCCAGAAAACAAGCACAGATTTGATGTAGCCAAAGGATTGTTTGTTACAACGCATCCCTTTGATTGCAAGCCTCGACTTATAACAGGTGTGAGAGGTGTTCGCAGCTCAAAATTAACCGGCGGACATCGCCGTATCAGGCGTTGGCCTATTTTTCTAGTTCCCCGAAATCTGTAGTCCTTGTGCTATTTGGTTGGCTTTGACCCGATAGATTCGCACGTCGGTGGCACCCGCAGGGACATTATAGGGGGCGACATCCCAGGTCAGTGATCTAGCCTGGTTAAAAGCGCTCAGGACAAATGAGTTGTCAGAGGAACCCACATTGGGTATCGACACCGCACCGGCGGAAGCAAGGTGCTTCTTTGACATATATAGACCGACAGCACCCTGTGACCCATTTCGCACGAAAAGGTTGGCAGAATTACTGTTACCCATAAAAAAGGCATGTGTCGCTGATGTCTCGTCGCCAATTTGAACTCCCACCCCAGAAGTCACTCCCGAGAGATTCAAGGTGACACCTGCGAAGGTGACATTACCGCTCAAACCATCGAGTAATATTGCCGGCTGATTAATGCTACGAACGGCCGAATGAACCAGGTCGTTCGGCGCCATCAAGCCGCCTAAATAAGTGAGGGTTCCAGAAGAAATGCGATATAACCCAGATTCCCTTCCTTCATACCAAGTATCCGAAATTAAAATATTCGATGCCGACACTTGTACCGGTCCGATCCCCCCATTACCAATGGCGCTTGCACTTTCCACATGATCGAGTGACAAGGATGAGATTGCAGGACTCGCTTGAAATTCAAGCGAAGTATTTTTGAGTGCCGAAGCGCTGACCGGGCCGAGCGTGCTGCCGACCACCAAAATGCGCCCGCCGACCTGATCCGCCTGCGACAACACTATCGCCTGCGCGAGCGGACTGACGAATTGCAAATCGCGCAGCGTCGCATAGCTCGGACCCAAGAGTTTGACCATTGGCCCGCCGGATACGCCACCATGCCATTCGAAACTCGCTCCCCAACCATCGCCCGCCAACTGAATTCTTGTCTTGGCGGGAATCGTCAGAGTAGCTGTCAGCCTGTACAGTCCCGACTGAAAATGCACAATCGGATTTGAGGCTCCGCTCGCAGCCGCCTGATTGATCACCGACTGAATGTCGCTGGTGGTCGAATCGATTTTCACTTCAAATACTTGCTGCGCAGACCAAGCGGGAGTCAGCGACGGGGCAGGCAAATTCGAGGAAATCTGCGACCTTGCAACCGTCGAATCACCAATCGATACCAATCGATCGCTTGCATCACGTCCTACAATCGGATTGTCCACGGTGAAGTGGTTACCAATCGAGAGCGCGTCGCGTCCCGAATTGGCCGAATTATCATCCATGCGCACGACCGGCGCTTTAGCGTTGACGCTTGAGCGAATTTGATTGTCCAACAGAATCAACGGTCCCAAATTCGCCACATAAATAGAGACGGACTCGGTGGTATCGAGGATTCGATTATTCTCAACTATCAAGCGTGCGGAATTGTTACCCATCTGTTCCGCTTGTATAAATCGTCGCGAACCCACAGAGACGTTGTTGTGCAAGCCAAACCATTGGGTATTCTGAATGTTGAAATCGGCGACTGTGGAACGCTCGAATAAGCTACGGTAAACATGAAAGCCACCGGCGCCGCCAGTTGAACCAGAATCGGTGACACTGAAAAGATTAGTTACGCCGCGCGCACAATCCGTAAAACGTGAATCCCATACCCACCAATCAAGCGCGTTCCAACTTCCGCTATCGAGTCCCGCTTCCCAATTGCGTAAAAAGGTTACGCGCCGTATTTGTCCTTCGGAATCCAAATTGCCGTACGATGCGCCTAAGCGACCGGCCATGATACCGACACCCATGTCTTCAAAAACTTCGTCAGAGTGTTCGACACTTCCGCCATAATATTTAGGGTTGGTTGCCTTGTTCCACCAATGCTGAACACCAAACCCTGCAATTTTATTTCCGTCCCAGGTCAGCCGTGAGAAACGCGTGCCAACACCGCCGTTATTCAATAACATCGCTCCGCCCGACGCACCGTCCCATAAAATTTTTGTAGTAGTGGGTTCCTGACCAATTAACTGCACGCCTTGATAATATCCCGCTCCGGTTAGATGCAAGGTCTGCGTGATTCTGTAAGTGCCCGACGGCAAGTACAAGACAAACGCCTTACCGCTTTGCCCCAAATCATTGAGGGCTGTTTGCAGGGCATCAGTATCGTCCGTCGCACCATCACCTTTGGCACCATATTGAGTCTTGGCGTTGGCCCAACTCGCGAAAGGCCCTATTGCTTGCATATCCTCCATCGATACGGAGAAACGTGACGTGCTAACACTTGCAGGACTGGTAATTGCAGTAGACGAGGTGTTCGGAGAAGGCTTGGGATTAGTGGTCGATGTCTTAGGCGCACTAGCGCTGGCACTTGTGGTAGTCCCGCTACCCCGTTTAGTCCTATCTATGGTACCGACTCCAGTTCCATTATTCGACTTACTGGGAACGACCACTGAAGTGCCAGGTGGAATAGAAGTCGAAAACGGTACGCTCGTCGATCCTTCGCTTGGGCTACTCGTAGTGCCGTTATTACTTACGGAACATGCAGAAAGAGCAACCACGATAAAACATACAGCAATTAATCGATTCATCAAGAAAATTTCCTGCGATTGGAATGTGAAATATCAAATCCGTCAACCACACTATTGTTCGCGCGTCTATCAGACAAACTGGAACAGTGTTGACAGAGTAAGCCGCGTCTTACTTTTCAATGCAAGTGTCGCGACAGCAAGACAGGGAGAATAAGTTCAGTCGAAGTCGATGATCGTATTATGTAATTGACGTATGTTTTTTTACCGAGCTCATAGAACGGTAATGACGTTGAGCATGACTGTGTTGGTTCGTGCGTACGCTCACGGCGTGCCACAGTTTGATTTTTGTTAGCGTTTTAGTGGCTACAAACAGGGGTACAGAGAGTATCCATATCGAGTGTAAGTATTGGTCGGGGCGACAAGATTCGAACTTGCGACCCCTTGCACCCCATGCAAGTGCGCTACCAGGCTGCGCCACGCCCCGACCGTGAGGAGAATGATAGCTGATATCGGCGCTAGCGCCTGAGTATCTTGATCAGCTCTTCCAGTTCCAGCTTTATTTGGTGGATTAGCTGCTGGCTCTGGTTTAAATCCACTTGGGCATCTTCGCCCGTAAGGCGCAACCGAGCCCCACCAATCGTAAAGCCCTGCTCGTACAGCAAGCTGCGTATTTGGCGAATGACCAACACGTCTTGACGCTGGTAGTAACGACGATTGCCCCGACGTTTGACCGGTTTGAGCTGCGGAAACTCTTGCTCCCAATAGCGCAGCACATGCGGCTTAACGCCACACAGATCACTCACTTCGCCGATTGTGAAGTACCGTTTACCAGGAATCGCAGGAAGTTCGTTATTGTTACTTGGTTCCAGCATATGCCTCGACCCGAGCCTTCAATTTCTGGCCAGGACGGAATGTGACAACGCGCCGCGCGCTGATGGGAATTTCCTCGCCAGTCTTAGGATTACGCCCAGGACGACGATTCTTATCGCGCAGATCAAAATTACCAAAGCCCGATAATTTAACCTGATCACCGATTGACAGTGCAGTTCGAATTTCCTCAAAAAATAGGTCCACAAGCTCGCGCGCTTCGCGCTTGTTGAGGCCTAGCTGATCAAATAAGGCCTCGGCCATTTCTGCCTTAGTCAGAGCTGCCATGTTCATTAATCTCTTATAGTGGCGCTTAATTTATCCCGTAATCGCGCGATCACTGCAGCCACCACGGCGTCTGCATCGACGTCGGTTAGAGTGCGTGAAGAATCCTTTAAAATCAAGCCTAAAGCGATACTTTTTCGCCCTAAATCTACACCAGGTCCACGATAAACGTCGAACACCCGGAGTTCGCTTAACAAGCCCGCAGCGCTCACAGTAACATTATCCAGCAATTCAGTGAGAGGTAGGTGTTCACCTACCACGACCGCTAGATCCCGTCGGATGCTAGGGAACTTAGAAATATTGTTAAATTTCAATATACTACAATTAAATGCAGAGGTAATATCTAATTCGAAAAGCAGCGGTGCCACCGCCAGACCTAAGTTGCGAACCAGCGCTGGATGTAGTTCACCCAACCAACCTATTGCAATATCTTCGCGATAAATTCTAGCCGTGCGTCCAGGCCGCAGGCAGCTTAGCGAATCCTGCTTAAACTCAATGGCGATAGCAGGACCACTGATACTCAAGACATTGACTAAGTCCGCCTTGACATCAAAATAATCTAACGGCTCACGACCACCGCTCCATTGCTCCGGCCAACGTGCCCCCGTCGCAATCCCCGCAAACGTTTCAACCTCGTCTAGCAAGCCTTCGTTTGATGGATTGAACCGCTTGCCAATTTCAAATAACCGCACACGGGTTTGTTGGCGGCGCAAATTCGCGCGCACCGCCTGTAGCAGGCCGGGCCATAGCGACACCCGCATGACACCCATATCCGCAGCGATGGGATTTTTGAGAGCCAGTGATGGCCTGTTTGGAAATAACTGGGCTTGCAGCACGGGATCAACGAAGCTATAGGTAATTGCCTCGTGATAACCACGATCGGCTAGTGCGTCGGCAACCCTTGCACAGGAGACTACCGATTCGGGAGCATATCCCACACTTTGCGGAGCCGCCGCTGGGTATTCCAGGATGCTATCGAAACCGCGTAATCTTAAAACTTCTTCTACTAGATCAGCCTCAATCCGCAGATCGAAGCGATGGGGCGGGCTACGCACAAGCCATCCTTCCGGCAGAATCTCGATTTGATCACTGATCGCACCTAGAAGCGCCAGCACTTCTGAATCGGGAATGCTGGCACCCAACATCCGCGCTAGGCGAGCGCGCCGTAAAATCACCCCTGAATGACTCTCTTCACCGGCTGCTCGACTTAAAACTACCGGCCCCGGTTCACCCCCGGTAATTTCCAAAAGCAGCGCCGTCGCGCGCTCGATACTAGGCTCTAGCAAGCTAGGGTCCACCCCGCGTTCAAATCGTTGCCCGGCATCCGTGAACAAGCCCAAACGTCGCGCCCTTCCCGCGATCGCGTCCGGCACCCAATGCGCCGCCTCGAGCACAATATCAGTGGTTGTATCGGAAATCGCCGTGCGCCTTCCACCCATAATCCCGGCAAGTCCCGCGGCTCCCGCATCGTCTGCAACCACCACAAATTCAGGGTCCAATAAATATTCTTGATCATCCAGCAAGCTCAGGCATTCTTGCGCACTCGCGCGCCGAACCACTAAACCACCCTTCAACGCATGTCGGTCGTACGCATGCATCGGCTGGCCCAACTCGATCATGACGTAGTTGGTGACGTCAACCACGGGCGAAATGCTGTTGATCCCCACACGACGAAGACGTTCACGCATCCATAATGGCGTTGCCACGCCGCCGCTAACCTTACGAATCACGCGCGACGCAAACGCCGGACAATCACCGGCAGCGACAATCATTACGGATATTCGCTCATTGTGAACGGGAGTTACGGGCGCGATCTTCTGAGTTAAATACACCCGCGATCGAGCGGCCGCGTAATCACGCGCAACCCCAAACACACTCATGCAATCACCGCGATTCGGCGTGACGTTCACTTCCAAAACAACATCATCAAGATCAAGTGCCTCACGCAAATCAGTTCCGACACTCAAGGCGACAGGCAATTCCATAATGCCCTCATGCTCCGCCCCTAAGCCCAATTCACGCGCCGAGCACAACATCCCCTGTGATTCCAACCCACGCAATTTGGCGCGCTTAATCACAATATTATTCGGCAAGCGAGCGCCTAACATCGCGACAGCCACATTAAGGCCCGCTCGCACGTTCGCCGCCCCGCAGACTATCTGTAACCGATTGGTCCCGTCGGTGGTGACCTGGCACACCGATAATTTCTCTGCATCCGGATGACGAGTGCACTCGATCACCAACCCTACGACCACATCGGTAAAGAGCGGCGCTACCGGTGAAACCGATTCCACCTCCAACCCCGCCATAGTCAATTCTTGCGCAAGTTGCGACGCGCCGACTTCGATCGGAGTGAACTCTTGCAGCCAATGACGGGTGATTTTCACGGGAATTGCTTCAAAAACCGCAAATCGTTTTCATAAAATAGCCGCAAATCATCTACTCCGTAGCGCAGCATGGTCAGTCTTTCAATACCCATACCAAAGGCATAGCCCTGCCATTTTTCCGCGTCAATGCCCGCAGCGCCTAAGACATGGGGATGAATCATCCCGCAACCCAAAATCTCCAACCAACCGGTCTGTTTGCAGACTCGGCAGCCTTTGCCATGGCAAAACACGCATTCAATATCGACTTCAGCCGACGGCTCAGTGAATGGAAAATACGAAGGCCGTAAGCGCATTCGTAACGACTGCTCAAAGAAATGTTCCACAAAGGTATGCAACATCGATTTCAAATTCGCGAAATTGACTTGTTCACCGATCACCAACCCTTCGACCTGGTGAAACATCGGCGTATGCGTCATATCTGAATCACATCGATACACGCGACCTGGCGCAATAATGGCCATCGGTGGCGGGCTCGTACGCATCGCACGAATCTGTACCGGCGAAGTATGCGTCCGCAGTAAACGTCCATCTGGAAAATAAAAAGTATCGTGCATCGCACGTGCCGGATGATTTTTTGGAATATTAAGCGCTTCGAAATTATGAAAGTCATCTTCCACTTCCGGACCACTCGCAATTTGAAAGCCGGCCTGCATGAAAATATGCTCAATCCGCAGCCGTGTCCGCGTCACCGGATGTAAACTCCCAGAACCTTGGCCACGTCCCGGTAAACCCACATCAATCGCACCTGCGGCTAATTCTTGCGCAAGCTCCGCCGTTTCAAACTCTTGACGTCGCTTATCCAGGGCAACTTGCACCACAAGCTTCGCGTCGTTGATTTTTTGGCCCGCAGCGGGACGCTCTCCGGCAGGCAACGCCCCTAAACCCTTAAGCTGCTCAGTGAGCAAGCCTTTCTTACCCAACAAGCGCACTCGTATTTCATCGAGCGCCACGATATCCGCCGCCGCATCGACGTCAACGATCGCCTGCGCAACAAGTTGTGAAAGGGGTTCCAAAGTGGTCAGCGCCGACTCCCGCGATTAAAGAACACGAACGGGCCCAAAGACCCGCCCGCGCTCAAACATCGTCCCTTACGCCGGTAGACTGGCTTTAGCTTTTTCAGCGATTGCCGCAAATGCCGGCATATCGTGAACCGCCAGGTCCGCCAAAACCTTACGGTCAATCGCCAATCCTGCCTTGCTCAAGCCGTCAATCAAGCGACTATAAGACAGACCGCACAGACGAGAAGCCGCGTTGATACGCGCGATCCACAGTGCGCGATACTCACGCTTTTTCTCGCGACGGCCGCGGTAGGCGTACTGACCCGCCTTAATGACCGCCTGCTTAGCCGTACGGAATACTTTACGTCGGGCATTGAAATAGCCCTTGGCTTTCTTAAGAATCTTCTTGTGTCGTCGACCCGCAACAACACCACGTTTAACTCGTGCCATATTTTATCTCCTTAAAACTTAAGCGTTCGGCAACAGTTTTTTGATGCGATTCACGTCGCTCTCATGCACCTGCATGCCGCGACGCAGCTGACGCTTACGTTTGCTAGGCTTTTTAGTCAAAATATGACGACGATGGGATTGGCCACGCTTAAAGCCATTCGCAGTTTTGCGAAAACGCTTCGACGCAGCCCTTTTAGTCTTTAACTTGGGCATTACTTAAACTCCTACTTTTATAGCCCTGATCACAAGCCCTTCAAACGAATCTTGCGATTCGCTTTCCAGACCGCTACAGGCGGGTAATAAACTTTTTAGGGTCTACTATTCACTTCTTTTTGGGCCCAAACACCATGATCATCTGCTTACCTTCCATCAGCGGAGTCTGCTCGACCACCGAATGCGGGGCGAGATCTTCAGATATCCGCGTCAAGAGCCGGCGGCCGATGTCTTGATGCACGAGCTCACGGCCACGGTAACGTAAAGTCACCTTAGCCTTATCACCCTCCGAAAGGAATCGCAGGATACTACGCATTTTTACCTGGTAGTCCGCCTCTTCCGTTCCAGGACGAAACTTGATTTCCTTAACCTGAATCTGCTTCTGCTTACGCTTTGCGGCGTGCGCTTTCTTATTCTGTTCGAATAAAAACTTGCCAAAATCCATCACACGAACCACAGGCGGTTCCGCCATGGGTGAGACCTCTACCAGGTCCAGTGTTTGGGAAACTGCCAATTGCAGCGCCTCTGCGCGTGTCATGACCCCTGCTTGGCTTCCATCCGCTGCGATCACGCGCACCGAGGGTGCGGAGATCTCCTCATTGCGCCTTACGCGCTTCGACGTTGCGATACTTGATCCTCCAAAACAAGACGGCCGCGGCTCGCGACTTCAGCGCAAAGTAAGGCTCCAAGCTCTGCAAGCTTGATACTCCCCAAATCTTTGCCCGCTCGCGTGCGCACGGCCAGGGTGCGTGCCTCGACTTCCCGGCCGCCAGCGACTAAGAGGAGAGGAACGCGTTTAAGTGTGTGCTCGCGGATTTTAAAGCCTACCTTCTCATACCTCAAGTCCGTTTCGACCCGAAGCCCCTGATTTTTCAGGTTTTCCGCAACTTCCAGGCAATATTCGTCCTGATCCTTGGCAATTCCCATGATTACAGCCTGTACCGGCGATAACCAAGTAGGCAGTTTGCCCGCATGATGTTCAATTAAAATACCAATAAATCGTTCCAAAGAGCCAAACATCGCCCGATGCAACATCACCGGCGTGTGCTTTTGGCTATCCTCCGCGATATAACTTGCCCCCAATCGACCCGGCAAATTCAAATCCACCTGCAGAGTGCCGCACTGCCAATCGCGGCCGATCGCGTCGCGCAATACAAATTCCAACTTAGGCCCATAAAAAGCCCCTTCACCCGGATTATGCGACGTCTCAATTCCCGCCGCCTCCGCCGCGTGCATAAGCGCCGCCTCCGATTTATCCCAGATTTCATCCGAGCCCACACGTTTTGCAGGCCGATCCGAAAACTTGATGCGCACATCGGTAAAGCCGAAATCCCGGTAAATACTCAATATCAATTCAGTCACCTTGACTGATTCCGCCGTTATCTGTTCCGCGGTACAAAAAATATGCGCATCGTCCTGAGTGAAAGCACGCACCCGCATTAGCCCGTGCAATGCGCCCGAAGGCTCATAACGATGCACCTTGCCAAACTCAGCAATACGCAACGGCAATTCCCGATAACTGCGCAAGCCCTGCTTGAAGACTTGCACATGCCCCGGACAATTCATCGGCTTAATCGCAAAAACACGCTCATCCGGTGTCTTCGTCATGAACATATTTTCGCCGAATTTCTCAATATGCCCCGACTGCACCCACAGCTCGCGATCCATAATCTCGGGCGTATTAACCTCGTGATAACCCCCATCGCGTTGCCGCTCCCGCATATAAGCAATCAAGGTCTGAAACAAAGTCCAGCCTTTGGGGTGCCAAAACACTGCGCCTGGAGCCTCTTCTTGCAGGTGGAATAAGTCCAATTCCTTGCCAATGCGTCGGTGATCGCGCTTCTCCGCCTCATCAAGTCGAGTGAGGTACTCTTTAAGCTGCTTCTCATTCGCCCACGCCGTCCCGTATATCCGCTGCAACATCTCATTACGCGAATCGCCACGCCAGTAAGCACCCGCCACTTTCATCAGCTTGAAGGCTTTAAGTTTCCCCGTGCTGGGTACATGCGGACCTCGACATAGATCCTCCCAAGCTCCTTGTCCATACAGACTAATATTCTCGCCCGCCGGGATCGCGCCAATGATTTCAGCTTTGTAGTGCTCGCCGATCGCTTTAAAGTGAGAAACCGCCGCATCGCGCGGCATCACCCGCCTAGTCACTTTTAAATCTTTTGCAGCAATTTCGGCCATGCGTATTTCAATAGCCGCTAAATCATCGGTCGAGAATGGACGCTTATAAGCAAAATCATAAAAGAAACCGTCTTCAATCACCGGGCCAATAGTGACTTGAGCGTCCGGGAATAACTCTTGCACCGCGTTCGCTAACAAGTGCGCGGTCGAGTGACGAATCACCTCTAAGCCTTGCGGGTCTTTATCAGTGATGATACTGACCGCCGCATCCTGCGTAACAATTGCGGACGTATCAACCAAAACCCCGTCAATCTTCCCGGCCAACGCCGCTTTCGCAAGACCGGGACCGATGCTCGCGGCAATATCGGCGATGGACACGGGCTTATCGAAACTTCTTTGGCTCCCGTCAGGAAGCGTCACTACCGGCATAAATATCTAACCTTAAGAAAGTGGTGCGCGCTAGTGGGATCGAACCACTGACCCCCACCATGTCAAGGTGATGCTCTACCGCTGAGCTAAGCGCGCACGGGTTGCGGGAAGATACCGGATTCGACGCTTCCGATAAAGGGAAATCACAAAAACCCCCTAACTTAAGTCACCTTAGGCAAGCACCTCGTGGCGCTAGGGTAAGCGCTACTGTGTAATCTCAAGCACTACTGCATTATTGTCAACGACCGGCCAAGTTCTACCCGTAATGTGTTCACCATTGAATTCGCCGCTGATAGCACGGTTACCCCCTTCGGTAATGAGCAATTTTGAACTAGCCACACCTGCGCCCACTGCCGGAACACCTGGGAGTAGCGTTTGTCCATCAAACACAATTTTATCGCGCTGTCGGTCGAAGTAGCCGCGCGGTCGAAACAGCGTAACCACCGACTGGACCTTGCGGTCGGCTTCGTTTAGTCGCTCGGGTCGCAGATTGACAATATCGCTAGAGCGCGGAAACGGGCTCCGGTAAAGATGTGTGGTGGCATAGCCAGGCGCATCCATGACGAACTCGTATTGCACTCCTGCCCCGGCATGCAAAGGCCCCCACTGGCCATCCTTTGCGACGGTACTGTGCAGCACCGGACCTCCGCTGCGGACTCCTGCGTCATCGGTGGCGTAAATATCCAAGGTCGCACCCGGAATTGGCAAATTATTGGCATAATTACCGGACTGCGCCTCCAGGGAGTTTAGTCCGCGACCCGTTATTTTGCCGCTAAGAATAATGTCGTGTTCTCGTCGAATATCAGTTGTCTTCGGTAGCTTGCCGGTAAGGAATGTAAAGACCGCCGAAAATGCCGCAGGTGAGTACGCTGTTTCGCGATGATCAATATGCGGAATCACCACGTTGGTAGCCCCTTTAAGCTCAGGCCCGTTAAAGCTCACGTGAGTCGCGGTACCGTGAGCACCGATCCACAGATCAGTCGGCTGCGCATACTTGTCGTTATTATCAGAGCGAATAGTCAACCACTTGACCGGCCCTACGACCTCATCGCCCGCCGCATTTTTAGCGGCATTAAGTTGGGTCAAAAACGGCCCCGTGCCAGCGAACTCATTTCCCTCCCTGAAATTCTTGATCGCCCATACACCGTGATTGGGCACGCCGCTCAAAATCGCCATGGAAACAGTAGCCGCGCCGCCGCCGTTCTGAATGTAGTCGCGAATTGCATAACCACCGCGAGAATTTCCAAATAGCACAACTTTACGAGCGCCTGTCGTTTTCAGCATCTGCTCTACTTCGCGCTTCAAATAATCCCTGTTCTCCGCCGTCGAAGTGCTGCCCGGTTGCTCTTGGTTGTTGTCATCACGCGCGAACGGATAAGGCACCTCTATCGCGTGTAACCGGCTACGCGGCCAGCCATTGGATTCAAAACGCCAGATTGTTGTTTGCCAAAGCGCCGCTGTGTCACCATTGCCATGCACCAACACAATGGGAGGCCTTGTGGACGCCGCCTGTCCTAACGACAACGGCTCCACTGGCCCTATTGCGCAAGCCACCAGCAAACTTGCGCAGGCGACAAGTGCGTTGGCGACAAGACCGCTTAACAGTAGCCGAGGTAATTTCATGTACTACCGATTGTATTCGGCCTCACGATGCGACGGGAAATTATTGACATAAAATTAGGCTCGTTATGGTTTATTGTTGGGGGTAATTTTGCATCAATGCGCTATTTAGGGGCCGATATGTTTCTGTTACGTCATGGACAAAGCTATTTTAATCTGCATTTCAATCAGAACGGGGTCGACCCCGGAATTAAAGATCCGGAGTTGACGCCCTTCGGTATCGCGCAAGCAGCTGCAGCCGCAACAACACTCGCCACCAGCAAGTTAACTCGTATTCTAGTCTCACCCTACACGCGAGCCTTGCAAACGGTCGAACCCATACGGGCCCTGTACGATCTACCGGTTGACGTCCTGCACGAAGTACGCGAACGGGCAGCGTTTACCTGCGATGTCGGCAGTACTCCGGATGTACTAGCGACGCGATTCCCGCAGCATGATTTTGCCCATCTACCCCGCCAATGGTGGCATGAGGGGACTGAGCCCTTGGAGGCGACTATTGCACGTGCAAATAATTTTCGGTCGCTGATGTCCACACGCACCGATAGCGACACGACGCTGCTCGTGAGTCACTGGGCCTTCCTCCTGGCACTCACCGGTGTTTCACTGGAGAATGCAGAAATAATGGAATACGACCCTGCAAGCCCCGCTCCGCCAAAAATGGCACCTTATGCATAGTCGATTTGTCGTAGGGATGGCGATTCTTACAAATGTGATCTACGCCGCTTCAGCAGCCGAACCGCTGCGCTTCGATGAAATGGAGCAGATCTACGCCTATGATGATGGCGGTACAACATTTAAGAACTTGCCCGACCTGTGTCCGAGTGCGCCGAAACCCCATTTAATGGCAGATCGAAGCTGGGGCGGCAGCGTCCGCATACGCGTCAGCGGCCGTGACGCCTCAGTTATTGAGGAGACGTATTTTTGGCACGCGAAATGGGCCCCTAACGGGCGCTGTCTCGGGGTTACCAAAAGTGTCAGTGTCGCCACACGAATTGCCAAAAACGAAGTGCTGTATGAGAAAGTGACCGACGAAAACCGGCCTGTCCGCAGGTCGCAGCGCGCCATGAAACCTGGCGAAGTCATTTATGTGGTCAACGTGCAAGTGACGCCGAAATTGGAGAGTCCTGATCTGCAAAAACTTGGCGATGCGATCATTGCCGGGCAGCCCTGTCGGCGTATTGCACCCAAAAGTAGTTTGCTGGGTGCTGGCATTTGGAATATGTGTATATTGTTGGCCGATCAGAGCTGGCCGCAAGTGCACTATCTACAGCCCCTGGACCTTGAGACTAAGGCTCGGGGCGGCCTCATGTTACACGGCCGCACTAGTTTGCTGCGATATGGCGCAAGGGGCTCGGTATTCCCGTTGGGGTCCATTAAAGCGCCTTGGTAACCACTGCTCGGATTTAACCCCCTAAAAACTACGCAGCCAAAGCTCGCGTGCGATTCGCAAGATATCCAATAGGTGTTTCCAGTCATTCCGGCGCGTGGTAAATTCAAATATATGAACACTATAATCCCAGACGTTGCCCTCATTGATAACAGCGACGAGCGTGCACCGCTGATTCTAGTCCTCGATTGCTCAGGAAGCATGCAGGAAGATAATAAGATCCAATTGCTGAATGAGGGACTCAAAGCCCTCGCTACTGACCTCAAGGCAGACTCGATCGCAGCCCGCTGCGGACGAGTACTGGTGATTTCCTTTGGCGGCGATGGAAATGTAGAGGTCATGGGCGATTGGACCGATGCGATGGATTTTGTTCCTCCAGAACTTCTTGCAGGTGGTCTGACGCCGCTCGGTGCCGCAATGCGCTGTGCATTGGATGAAGTCGAGTCGCAGAAAAGCCAGATGCGATCAGCAGGGGTATCTTATAAGCGCCCGATCATTATGTTGCTCTCAGATGGCGAGCCGACCGACGACTGGCGACAGACCGCCGCTGAGTGCAAGACTGCGGAAACCGCTCACAAAGTGACTATCATGGCCATCGGAATAGGTGACCAAGCGAATAGAGATACTCTGGGTCAATTTAGTAACAAGGGTGCGTTGAGCCTCAACGGACTCAAATTCAAGGAATTGTTTATCTGGCTGAGTCGCAGCATTCGCGCAGTCTCGCGCGCACCGGCCGGAGGCACCGTGCAGTTAAATCCCGTCGACAGCTGGGCGCAACTTTCAACCTGATAAGGTTATGTGGAGCGTATTCTCGGTCTCAACTACGGGCAAACGCAACTCAGAGCAGAATCTTGCGACTCAGGATGCCAGTCATTTCATTGTAGAACACGGTGCGCTAATAGCCACCGTTTGTGACGGAGCCGGATCGGCACTGGAGGGCGGCAAAGGCGCTGATTTTGTTGCTCACGCCTTGGTTAAAAAAATATCCACTCTTATACTCAGCAACGGCGACTGCCTCGAGGCGTCCGTTCAATGCGCCATTGAGACTGTGCGTGTCCAACTGGCGGAATGCGCAAGCACGCATCAACTAGTGCTTAGCGATTATGCGTGCACCTTAGTGGGATGCGTAGTAACACCACAGCGCGGTTTCTTTTTCCACGTCGGTGATGGTTTTGCAATCGTACAAAACTCAAGCGGTGATTCAATACTCTCAGCGCCCGAAAATGGCGAATACGCTGACGAGACGTATTTCGTAACCGATGAAAATTGGAAACAGCATCTACGGGTTACTCCGATTCCAGAATCCCGACAAGGATGCATGATCGGACTAATGTCGGACGGTACCGCACCCTTCGCCGTCAACCGCGCACGTAGCGGCTTTTTTCGGCCTTTCATCGACCCCATTGAAATTTTTCTGCGCGCTGCAACTGCTCCTATTGGCAACCAAGCCTTGCAAAATTTGCTAGAGAGCCCACGGGCTTTGGAAATTTCACATGACGATAAAACTCTACTGCTCGCATTTTTCACCTGATTGTTGACCGCCCCCGGATCAGTCCCGTGCCCGCAGAACGCATCTTAATAAAACTCGCGCAGTTGGCCTGGCCGGAAGGTCGAACCGAACAAATCACGCTGACTTCCACAGGAAAATCCGGGGGTGCCGGAGAAATATATGCGATTGATACCCAACCACACTTAGTTGCAAAGGTTTATCACTCAACCACTACTCCGCCACAGCTAGAGCACTACCGGCACAAAATTCAATGGATGCTCAATCACAGACCCACTCTGCCGCAAATTCCAGCCGAATATCAGGGTATTGTGCAGCTCGCCTGGCCTGAAGCGTTGATTTTGCATGAATCCCGTTTTATCGGATTCGCGATGCGAAAAATTGCATTTGATCGAACGCTCGAACTTGACTATCTGCTAAATCGCCGGCAAGCCAGTCAAGAAGACTTCGATATCGACTACGGGAAACTGGTCGCAGTCTGCTTTAATCTAGCCGCCATCATTAGCTGCCTGCACTCGATGCGCATCGCTATCGTCGACTTAAAACCGATGAACGTGAAGGTTTATAAATCTGAATTATTCGTATCAATCCTTGACTGCGATGGCTTCCATATTGCCACCGACGAGTTTTGCTCCGATGCTCCACAAGTCACGCCCGACTATCTGGCACCAGAATTCCAAGGCGGGGCTGTGACGCACCCGGAGGCGCAGGATCGCTTCGCTCTGGCCACGATTATCTTCCGCCTATTGAATTATGGGATACACCCCTTCAGCGGCGTGGGTGTCAATAGTCGCGACTATCCACCCGAGTTAGCCGGACGCATTCGGGATCGGCTTTACCCCTACGGCACTAGCGCACACAAGAATGTGCGCAAAGTTCCGGCCAGTGTTCACGAGGCGTTACCCAATCCGCTACGAGAATTATTCGATCGCGCATTTTCGGCCTTAGCCATTAATCGCCCAAGCGCACACGAGTGGGTCGGGTCACTGAGTGTTTATGCGGTTAAGCAAAGTGGTCAAATGTTACCGTGCAGTCGGGGTCATCTTAAATTCTCCAGCAGCAAGTGCCCTACTTGCCTACGCGATCAATTGATCGAAGGAGCCACAGCACGTCGCCGCAGCTTCCTAGCACGCATGCAAGCAGCGCCCAGTCGCACCTTGAAATACGTAAAGAAGACACTGCGACAAACCCATACATCGCCGTTCCAAGCCGCGCTTGCGCAGACCCAATTCGCGGCCGTGCATTTAGCGCCCCGCACGCTGATGTCAACCCGTAACGCAATCGCCGCCGAAATTTTATGGGTCTGCGGTCTGGTGATCAGCTATTGGTGGACCCAATGACTCCATTTATGACGACCACGGTGTGGGTGGTGCCGCTACTGATCGCTTGGGCTTGGCGCATCCGCCAAGCTGCCACTCCAAGCGCTTGGCTGCTACGGATTGCATTTGCCGGATTTGGGGCATGGGCTATTTGGTTCGGAATGTATGCTCATGGAGGTGAACCGTCAGGGTTACTTTTCTGGAAACCGACTCTTTTTTATTGGACCCTTGCAGCCATTGCAATTGTCGCTCCAGTGCTGGGTTGGACTGCGCCCGCTAAAATCATTGTCGGTGCTTATTTTGTGCTTTCAAGCCGCGAGTGGCGTTGGATCAACCGGGGCTTTGCGAGCGCCTGCGTGATGTTGGGCACCGTCAATTTATTGGTGGCCTCGATGACCTCCTACCGCAATTGGGTTGACTTCAAATTCAGCTGCCTAATGATATTGTTGTTCATCGGACTGTTCCGCCTCAATTTTGTCTGGTTACCGCTGTTCGTGGATCTGTCTATTAATCTTTATCGGCGTGCTGCGGTAGCATACCGATATCTATCCCGCTTGATTTAAATTCCATAGCACGGATCGTAGGGTAACTAGGTATTGCATACGCACCGGATATCGCTAAAACTCTTAACTGGGTGGCGCTTTTTTCAATTATTTCAAATGACAAGGGGAATTCCAATGCAGGATTACATAATAAAATCAGCAGCTTGGCGGCCCGCCGGGCGCCACTTAATTGCGCGATCGATGCTGGCGAGCTTATTCAGTGTTCTCGCGTGTACCGCAATCGCGGGCGCTGTATCTAAAGCTACCCATGTCGACCTGGTTGGCAAGGACGATGGCATCAGTCGACCTGACTATAGTCGGTACAAAAATATGGCTTATCCGGCACCGGACGTGGGCAATGCCCAGTCGGATGCAGCGCGTGCCGCATTCAAGTCGCTCAGGACGAATAATGAAAACGACAACACCCCCTCATGGTCGCTGTTGGCGCCCCCCGTTTCACCCGTACCGGCCTCGGTGACTTATACGGGTCGGGCCTTTACCGCTGCGGGGCGCGTAACCGCTCTGGCGCTTACACCCGGCTGTAAAGACGATGATTTTGGATCCTGTCGCGCGTTCCTGGGTGCGGCCGGCGGAGGCGTTTGGGTAGCCAAACATCCGTTTAGCGGCAACCTTCACTGGACCGTCGCGTCGACCGGACTCGATTCTAATGCCATCGGCTCTCTGGCAGTAGATCCACGCGCACGAGGAAAAATTATTTACGCCGGAACGGGCGAACAAAATTCATCGGGTGATTCTGAAGCGGGTGTGGGTCTATTTAAATCAATCGATGGTGGTACCACCTGGCATGTACTACCCGCCTCGGTACCGTTTGCCAATGGATTGTCGATCGCGACTATCACCATTGATCCACGCGACTCCTCGCACCTTTATTTTGGCACCATGTCGGCATTGCACGGTGCAGCAGCCTCTGCCAATCCCTCCCTGCCACCGCAAACAGCAAATCTTGGGTTGTATGAGTCACATGACGGCGGTGCGAGCTTTGCTCGAGTTTTAAATACTGCTCCCGGTGGTAATTTCACGGGCGGTGTCATGCAAATTCTGTTGGATCCGAATGACCTTGACACCGTGTACCTGTCGATATTCGGATTTGGCGTGGTGCGCTCATCATTGAGTTTAGACGGTGACACACAATTTCGCACAGTGTTTGCAACCGGTGCGCCCAATGATGGCTTTAATCGACTCGTTATCGCACTCGCCCGTAAAGACGAAACCACGCGGATTTATCTAGGTGACTCGCTTGACGCACCGGGCACTTCATACATCTACCGAGTCGACAACGCGCGCGTCCCCGCGAAAGCGCTCAGCAACGGCACTACCAATGCCGGTTGGATTGCGCTTTCGAATCACACCCCCGGCAGCGCCGGCTTCGGTAGCTTCGGGTTCTGTCAGGGCCAGTGTTTCTATGACATTTACATTGCCACTCCACCCGATCATCCCGATACGGTATGGATCGGCGGCAGCATGAATTATCCTGAAATATTCGGCCAGGTGCCCGCCGCTTCTAATGGACGTGCAGTGATGCGCTCCAACAATGCGGGCGTAAGCTTCACCGACATGACACGTGATGCG
>JAYVYN010000196.1:0-4229 GCA_043784265.1 Gammaproteobacteria bacterium
GCGTGATCTTTATCAAATTTCACGTGGCTGGTTGCGTAGGGACCAAAATAGTCGATGTATCGATCCACGCAGGAATCCGTGCCGGCCTGAATCAAGTGCATGTCGTTCAGCCAGTCTGAAAGACTCCTTCGAAGGTTCTCGGTGCCTGCCGAGTCACCATGCACCACGACCGAATACGAGCGCCCCTTAAGGTGGCGTGGGTAATCCCACCCCTTGAGTTCCAGTGCTTTGGCTTCGGATACTTTTTTTCCATGAGTCGATGTTGGATCAGGATTTCCGCCGTCTGCGCATACCAGCCGGTCGATCATGAGCTTGAGAACACTCGGTGCCTGATACCAATAAACCGGCGTTACGATCATGATGCCATGGGCCGCCACCCAGCGCGGATAAATATCACTCATCCAATCGGTTACCTGACCGAGACTATGGTTCGGGTAACACGAGCACGGCCAATGGCACAGCGGCATCGCTGTCGACACGCATCCCTTACATGGATAGATCACCTTGCCGTATTCCGAAGTCAACATGCTGAGGTCCAATATATCGACCTCCGCCCGACCTTTCTTCAGTACACTTTTCGCGATCTCGACCATCCGAAAAGTCTTTGACATTTCGCCAGGGCAGGTTTGATCGTTTCGCGCGGACCCGCAAATCAGGAGAACGCGGGACGGTCCTTTGGGTTTGTCGTGTCGCTTTTGTGCGGCCAGTATGCTAGCGCGCGTTGCGAGCCAGTCAACCGATAGCTCATGGTCGGGATCGGCAAACTTAGCGCCTGCTCTGCGAGTCGCTGGGCTTTTACGCCCGGAGTTGTATCCATTCCACGCAATTGCGAGCAATTCGTCGATAGCGTCTTGTTTCCCTGCAAATGCGGGGTCGCTAAATCGAGCGCGGTAGCGGGCATCGAAATCCGCTCGCGCGATCGGAAAATCCGCCTGGCCTTTGCGGGCCGCGGGAGTAGGTACACCCTTTTTCACTATTTAACTCATATAGGTTGGATGCTATCGGCAAAGATGGCCGGTTTTACTATGGCGCCATCTTGTCCTTGTGCATTTCTTTTTCGTGCATCATTTCATGGTGCATCTTCATCGAATTCGCATCCAGCATGCCGTCACTGTCTTTCTTCATGTCCATCCACATTTTTTCATAATAGGCCATGAACTCTTCATGGGAGACTTTGCCGTCGCCATTGGTGTCCATGCTTTTCATCATAGCCATCATATGCTCATGACTCATCGAATCGTGAGCAGCAGCTGAAAGCCCCATGGCCAGAAGCGCACTGCCGACAACACCGAGGATAGCTTTATTCATACTTTTCTCCTTTTTGTTAATAAGAGTCCATCGACGCAAGTCTCGGAGAGGTGACGGCGTATTTCTGTAGGCGCAAGTCCCTATTTTACGGGCGCCTCACCGACAAGATTACATTATGTCAAATACGAGAAGTTGGAGGCATATGAGCGTTTCCGGCCTTTGCGCATGTGAACAATTGATAGAGGGTCAGCCGGGACACGCCGAGTTCCTTCGCTAATCAGCCTCACCGTACATTCGGTGCAAAAAAGGGGTCCCCTCATTATTGCTTCCAAAAGTGACGGTAGGATTCATCGGTAATTATAGCGCTGAGCTTTAAGATTTCCAGATAAAACAATAACTTGCTGGTTCTGATTTTCACCGTTTATTGTAGATGCACTTGGGAGCGGTGCAATGAACCATTGGCAAGCGATATTTCTGGGGCTTAAACGATTATCGCGCGAGCTCAGCGGCTTTGAGATTGAAGCCTTTTTCACTTTTTCCGCCCGCGAACGCGCAGTGATTGAGGCGCGGCGGGGCTCATCGCTTAAATTAGGCTTAGCGCTGCAAATCGGCTTTCTGCGCATGAGTGGTCGATTGCTCGATGCCGTGCGTATCGTGCCTCCCGCCCTTTGGAAGCATTTAGGTGACCAATTCGGTGAACAAGCCCCGGACTTGGCGTCGTTGCGCGCCATGTATCGACGCCATCGAACCCTGTTTGATCACCAAGAACTGGCATGCGAAGCATTGGGATTTCGGCCTTTGATCGAAGCTCAGCGACGTACGCTCGGCAATGGCTATACGACCATAAAATATTGGTCGCTCGCGAGAAAGACCTACGTGCGATGCTATTGGCCGCGATCCGGCAGTTTGAAGCCAGTCTGGGGCGCACGATTCAAGCCGATGTGGGTCGCGAAGCCGTGCAGCGCTGGCGCGATAAATTAGTCGAACCGCATCAATCATCACTGACGACACAGAGCTGGTTGTGGGCACCAACGGCGAAGCATTCAACACGGCAAATCGCTGAGATGCTGGAGCGCATCGATTTACTGTATGAACTGAAGGTGCAGCATCGCCTGCAAGACCAACCGGATGACCTGATGCGTCGCTATGCACGACGCTTAGCGTCACGCCCGCCGTCTGCGGGCCGCTTGATTGTTGAGCCGGATCGCAGCATCGAAGTGGCGTGGTTTCTTCGCTATAGCCTGCTCCTCAGCACCGATCGACTATTAATGATGGTACGCCGTCGGGTCGCGGACCTGTGGCGATTGGCAACAAAAGATGCCAATAAGGTGCTGGTCCATTGGGCCGATTTATATCGGGAACTCCTGGCCTCGGTGACCGCCCTCGCTAATGATGCGAACGCTAGTGACACGCAGACCCGTGAACGCTTGCGCCTACTGGTGACCGAACATGGACAGCGCAAACCACCCACCCGTGCGCAGTTGATACGGGATCACCTGACGCTAGAGATAGGGCCCGTACGGTCGTTGTTAACGGCACTGATAAAACTGCCCTGGGACGCAACCGCGGGGCATCCGGTATTAGCGGCGCTCAAATTACTAAAGTCATTGTATGAACAGCCGTCGCGGGAGCTGCCGCTCGTCACGATGATCGATTTAGGTCGAGTATGGCAAATGATATTAGTCGGTGATGACCGTGCACAAGCATTTCACGCCTTCGAAGTCGCCTCACTGATTTTGCTACGCCGAGCCCTGCGTAACGGTACCGTGTGGATTGATCATAGCCTGGCATTTCGCAGCCGCGAGCGGCTATTTATTCCGCCGGTCTTGTGGGAAAAAACCCGCAATTCATACTATCAGCGGCTATCGTTACCTAAGAAAGCCGACAGCTACGACAATCCAAGCCCCTGCGTTTCAGCGGCATCGAGGCCTCTCGCGGCGCTTGCCGTGATCGATGCACGATGCATCTGCTCATGAATGCATTCTGCGTTCATTGCATGCACTCGCAGAGTCGCACAATCAGGCGATCGACGCGCCGTACAGAAGTGCGCAGCGACGTTCTGTTCCCCACGCTACAGACGCCGTCATCTGGACCCGGCAACCGCTGCCATAGCGTGGCTCGAGTCTATATATCCGCCAGCATTCAGACGCACTTCGTGCGCTGGCGCACCGACTGTCCGCGCACATCGGCGCATACACAACATTCGGTCAGAGAGCTTTGGCGTGCTCCGGGCACATGACCTGCACGAGGGCGGTATCGAGTTCGCGAAAACATCGAGGTTTGGGGAGTGTGAAATGCATAGGGTTTCTGCCGCGCGCAGTCTGCGATTGTACCGATGAAGAATAAGGCTGTCGTCATCGCTGGCGTTCTCATCGTGGCGATCGCGATCGGGGCGGGCATGCTTTACGCGTATTGGGATCAAGCGGTCCCACTAGTGGGTATGGCGATTAACTACGTTCGAACATTGTCGGCGCCGTCTGGCACGACGACGACGGAAGAAGCAGCGCTCGCGAATGATACCGAGCCGGTCGTGAGCCCGGTGCCGTCTGGCGCGACTCCGCAGACGCTGACTGCCGATGATTGGCCGTCCTACAACAAGACCCTCACGTCGGAGCGTTACTCGTCGCTCAGCCAGATCAATGTGAAGAATCTCGACAAGCTCAAGATCTTGTGCACCTACGACACCAAACAGTACACGAGTTTCGAAGACGGTCCGATCGTAGTGAATGGCGCCCTGATCGCCACTACGGAACACGATATCTTTTCGCTCGATTCTGCCAACTGCCACGAGAATTGGCGCACGCATGAGGATTACAAGCCCGCAAGCCTTCTGGCGGTGAATCACGGTGCCGCGTATCTCGACGACCTATTGTTTCGAGGCACCGAGGACGGACGCGTGTTGGCTTATGAGTTCAAAACGGGCAAGCGCGTATGGGAAGCGACCGTCGCGGACCCAAAACTCGGCGAGTCGACGCCGGCCG
>JAYVYN010000197.1:0-13113 GCA_043784265.1 Gammaproteobacteria bacterium
CGAAGTCGCTCATCAGCCACTTAAACTCTCCTTTAACGCAATAGCACGCGCGCTCAAAACAATCGCACCCGTACCGGCAATTTTTTTATACCGCCCACAAAATTTGAGCGCAAGTAGGCGTGGACACCTACTTGCTCGACGCTCGCCACCCGTCGCACAAATTCCTGTAATAACAAGCGCACTTCGAGTCGAGCTAGCCACATGCCTAGGCACACATGCGCCCCGCCCTGCCCGAATGCAACATGTCGATTAGGCGAACGCGCCGGATCGACTTCAAAAGGAGTTTGAAAAGCCGACGCATCGCGGTTCGCAGAAACAAACCACAGGAGCACCTTGTCGCCTTTACGAATAGTTTTACCGTGCATCTCACCGTCACGACTCGCGGTGCGCCGAAAGTACATCGCTGGGCTAGCCCAGCGAATAAATTCATCAGGCGCTGTGTTCCATAGCTCAGGATTCCCATCCTGCAATTGCTTGAGTAGTGCTGGGCGATTCGCCATCGCATGCAAGGCTGCCGCGATCGAATAACGCGTAGTATCGTTACCGGCTGCAACCAACAAACAAAAGAAATTCCTGAACTCATGCTCAGGAATCACATTGCCTTTCGCATCGGGCTGCAAAATAATACCGAGCACACCCGCGTCGTCACCGCTACGTCGCTTTTGCTCCATTAACGACTTCGCGTACTCATACAGCTCGCCTCCGGCGGGTGAGCGGAAAGGCATAAAACGAAAGGCTTCGGTATCAACTTTGTCTAAGACATGACTGGTGTACTCAGGGTCGGTGTTACTGATCAACTCATCGCCTTTACGCACCAACCAATCAAGATCCGACTGCGGCGTACCAATAATTTGACCCAACATGCGCATCGGGAGTTGTCTCGCGATCTCTTGAACCGCATCAAACTCAGGTCTGCTCAATGCCTGATCTAAAATCTCATTACATAACTCACGAATCTGGGCGTCAAATTGATCAACCACCGGACGAGTGAACGCCTTACTGACGCGAATGCGTACATCGGTATGCTCGGGAGGATCGGTTTCCTGGAAGGTACGTCGGGCTAAATATTCCTCGTAACTCTGATCTTCCATGCGGATGCCGCGCGCCGAGCTCATCCATTTATAGTCACGCAATAGTTGCGAGACATCGGCATGACGAGTCACCGACCAGAATCCTGTACCCGCCGGATATTCGCACCAAGCTAGCGGATCTTCACGCCTCAATCGCGAAAAAGTATTCTGTGGCGCTCCGTTGGAAAAGCTATCGTGACTGGAAAGGTCGGCGTGGCCATCATCGGTTGGTACCCACACGGTCATGTTGACTTAACTCCCCCTACACACGAGCTTGAATAACAGGTTGAGAATATCATTGCATTGACAACGAAACAATCAGAACTAAGATAACAAGGATGAGCCGCCGAATAGCCATACTACTCACCAGCAATGACGAATCCGCTTTCGCAAGACGCTTCCCTAACGACGGCGAAAAGGTGAGTATACTGCTGCGGACTCAAAGACCGGATTGGCGCTATCGCGTATGGTCTGTGAAAGATGGCGAATTCCCCGCAAGCACGGATGCGGACGGGTACATCATCACGGGTAGTCCCGCCTCAGTACACGACTCCCTGGATTGGATCACACGACTGCTAGCCCTGATTCGCGATCTGCATGCCCGACGGGTACCTTTAGTGGGACTTTGCTTCGGTCACCAAGCCATTGCCCTCGCACTCGGTGGTCGGGTTGAGATCAGTCCTGGCGGTTGGCGTATGGGGATCGCTGCAACCCATTTTTCTAAAAAATTGCCCTGGATGGCGCCGTACCAACCCACTCTTGAGCTATACGCGTCGCATTGTGAACAGGTCACTCAACTCCCGGCCACCGCTCAACGTCTCGGAGGCGATGACTTTTGCCCAATCGCTTCCTTTGCTATCGAACAACACATACTGACAACTCAATACCATCCCGAGTTCTCGCCCACCTTTATGGCGGAACTAACTGAGGTACTTGTGCGCAAACTGCCCGTCGAAGTCATTGCGCAAGCTCGCGAGGAACTACAACGGGAAGCGCAAGGCGAAGTATTTGCCCAATGGATGGTGAATTTTTTGGAGTGAATGAGCTCAGGTGACTTTAGGCCCTCTATAGCTGACGCTGGTAGTTGACCGCCTCGCGGAAAACATGCGCATGGAGCTCTGCGGTGCGCACCCGCGACTCGGCATACCCGCCCGCCAAGACAATAACCAGCGGAATTCCGCGTCCTCGCACGGCCTCAATCACCGCACGGTCACGCCCTCTTATTCCCTGCTCAGTCAGTTTAAGTTTGCCGTAACGATCACCCGCCGCGACGTCAACCCCTGCGAGATAAAATACGATCTCTGGTTTACCACCAAACACCACCGGTAAGTTATCGGCCAACTTATCAAGATACTGGGCATCGCCGACGCCACTGGGCAGTGATATATCCAGACTAGAACGCATTTTACGAATGGGATAGTTCTGCTCGCCATGCATTGAAAAGGTAAATACCTGATCCACCCCCTCGAAAATTGCCGCGGTGCCATTACCTTGGTGGACATCAAGATCGATAATAGTGGCGCGGTCGATGAGTCCTTCCGCACGTAATTGGGTGATGGCAATGGCCACATCGTTCAGCACACAAAAACCCTCGCCATGATCAGCAAAGGCATGATGTGTCCCGCCTGCTAAATTGGCAGCAAGACCTAACTTCAACGCCGTACGGCCCGCAAGTAAGGTACCCCCCGCCGCAAGACGCGAACGTAACCAGAGAGCCTCCGACCATGGAAAACCCAGCAGTCGTTGCTCAGCCAAAGAAAGACCAGAAGACTCTAATTTATCGAGATACTCCGTGGTATGGACCCGTTCCAAAATCCACCTTTCGAGCGGCTCAGGCACCAACAAATCGCCAGAGTGCAACACGCCTTCCGACAATAGGAGTTCCATCAGCAATGGATATTTACTCATGGGGAAAGGATGCTGCGGTGAAAGCCCCAGTTGGTATCCCGGGTGATAGCAATAACGCAAGCCGTGACCCATGCCACTATTTGGGCCGAAATTCAGGAAATTCATTTCGCGCTGTTAAGATTCAGACGGTGCGCAAGTAATTTAGCAGATAGTTGAAGTAAACCGCCTGATCGTCCCACATGGCCAGATGGCTTCCGTTGGGACAGTAGGCATAACTCCAATTGATCATGAGTTTCGCCATTTTGCTCATGTCTTCTGGGTCCATCTGATCGTATCGAAAGCCGATGTTAAGAGTCTTCACCTTGATCTCGTGCAGCCGGTCCCATCGTTCCCAGTCCTTGAGGTTGCCGGTGACCAGTAATTCGCTCTTGCCTTGCATGAAGTTATAGATCTTGTCGTTGGCATGACGAAGAGCTCGTGTGACCGGCTCAGGCCAAGGCTGGATGCGGCAAATCATTTTCGGGTACAGATCTTCCATCATGATCTTTTGATACTCGGGCGAGTCGTAGTCCTCCTTGGATTCGAGAGCGGTGAGGCGTGTCAGCGTGTCGGACGGAAGTTGACGCTTGATCGAGGCGGTCCGCTTCAGATATGACTGCATCCCCGCCGTCATATTCGAGATCACCAAGCCGCGCAGATGCTGCTGATAGTTGAGTGCGTACTCAATGGCCAGAATTCCGCCCCAAGATTGGCCGAAGAGGACGAAATGTTCGAGGCCGAGAGCCTGCCGTACCTCTTCAACTTCCTGCGTATAACGGGCAAGGGTCCACAGCGACGTGTCGTCGGGTTGGTCGGAGTTATTGCAACCAAGCTGGTCGTAGTAATACATTTCAATGCCGGCTTGAGGCAGTAAGGACTCGAAGACTTCCAGATACTCGTGCCCGAAGCCGGGGCCGCCATGGAGTAGGAGCACCTTGAGGGGGCTAGAGCCGAGCTTTTTGGTCCAGACTTTGTACTTGCCGTTGACCACGGGCACCATTCGGATGCCGGCGGTGCGGATGCCGGCGTTGCGGATGCACGGTGGATTGAGGCCGTCAGGATGCTGAATTAGGGGGTCGGCAGAGTGCGCCGAGCGGGTCGATGCGACGGATGCTGCGGCCGTGACCAAGAGATCGCGACGATTCATTGATACTCCCTCATGCGAACGATATGTGTGTTTGAATTTTCAGCGTTTATTTGAACGAGTGTTGAAGTATATCCATTTCAGATGTGTTCCTTGTGCCTACGACATTGAGCGTGCCGATACGGCTGTACCAATTACTGCGCCCGCCTTTCGGCAGGCAACTTTGCCCTGTGACTGGCGGGTGTTGACTGATGGCGTCGAAAAGCGGCCTGTCGCGAACGTCTGCCTATCGTTAACGCACGCTACCTTCTCGTCCTGATCCGAGGTGTCATCGATAACGACCGGGACCAGGAACGGCCGGTCTGCCACCATCAGATGGCTGCGATCGACCGCGAGCTTCCACTCGAGCCGAAAATACCCCTCGTCGCGCACGTGAGTGTTGCGTGAGATCATCGGCACGAACAGCGCGCAGCGCATCGCACAGGTACTTCGCGGCCTGTGCGAGCGTGCGCCAAAGCGCGCGTACTATTCGTGCGTTTGCACACCCTCCGCAGCAATCGCCTTTTCCAGCATACTGCGAAAGCTCGCCAATGCCGTGTCCATCCGCATTGCCAACATGGGCGCATCCGGGTCGAGATCTAAAATTCCCTGCTGCGCCAAAATAATGTCTTTGTCTTCCATGAACCCAGCCCACACGCTCGTGGTTAAGTTCTCGGTTACCTTAGGGTCATCTAGTGCAAAACCATGCGATTGCTGAAAAAAATAATGCGAAGTCTTCTCAGTCTCCGGCGTCACTGCCTGACAACCAAAAAACGACGCCGCATCGACACGATTACCCTCGGGCGCACCCGTGCCCGTCGCCGCACTCCCCGAATCCATGAGTAGCACCCCCGGCAGTACCACCTCATAAATATTCCACCGATCAACATTGCCAGGCCAAGTTTTCAAATTATGCAAAAAAGGCGCCGGTTCATCGTCAATCAGCCAGCGCTCCACCCGCACACTCCGCCCTTCGCGCGTCACCTTGGGCCGAATGCCCGCATATTTAGCCGAGCCGCCCAAGGTAGTCGCATGCACATAGGACAGGTGTGAAAAATCCAGGAGATTATCAGTGATCAAAACGTAGTTAGCGTTGTAATGCAGGTAACCGGGCGTGCCGCGCCAACCGGGATCATCCAAATAATGAGTATCGGGAATGAGCGAAGCGTCCGCCTTTTCAGGTTCACCCATCCAAATCCACACCCACTTGAATCGCTCAACCACGGGAAAGGCTCGTACTTTAGCGGCCGGCGGAATAAATTCTTGTGAAGGAATCTCAACGCATTGGCCCAATGAGTTAAACAACAATCCGTGATACATACAACGGATGCAATCTCCCTCACGGCGGCCTTTAGACAAAGGAGCCGCACGATGACAGCAACGATCCAATAGCGCCACAACGTGGCCGTCACGGTCGCGCCAAAATATCAACGGCACGCGAGTAATAGTACGTGCCAGCATTCCCTTAGGCTCGATCTCATGCGACCACGCCGCCACATACCAAGTGTCTTTAAGAAATCTAGTACTAGAAGAAGTGGCGATACTCATGATATAGCAAGCATTATAAAACTCTAAGCTCGGCTATTTTCCACCCCAGCGATAATTAAAAGTCGCGCCATAGGTACGTGGCGGACCGTAAACGCTCTGGTTAAATCCGAGTGCGGAAAGATCCAGATTGTATACACGGTAGTACTTATTGGAGACGTTTTTCACCCAAGCACTAATATCCCAATGTGCGTCATTAGAATAGGTAACGCGAGCATTACTGAGGGCATACGAATCCTGATAGTCAACCTGGCCGTTGAGTAATTCTAAATATTCATGAGCATTCCATTTCGTATCCGCCTCTAGCGCGAGCTTACCGGTCGGAATATTCCATTCATAGCGAGCCACCGCGTTCACGCTCCACTTAGGCGCCTGCGGCAATTCAGTGTTTATAAACTGAGGCTGCCCGTCCGCGCCAAGAAACGGCAATGGAACTTTCTTTGCAACGGTGTCTAAGTGTGAAATCCCAAGCTCTAAATTAAGCCCTCGCGTCGGCGCGACAGCGAGTTCGAGCTCGGCACCCTTAACGGTAGCGTCTACGTTCTGTACTACTTGGGTTAAGCCAGCCAGAAAGAATCCTTGGTAGTTCTTGTAATCGTAATAAAATACCGCACCGTTAATACGTGCACGACCTTCCCAGAAAGTCAGCTTTTCCCCCAACTCATAGCTCGTCAGGGTTTCTTGATCATATTGCAAATTATCAATTGAAACTTGCGTAACGCCATTACTGGGTGCAGACCAACCACCACCCTTAGCACCGCGATTCAGGCTGGCATATAACATCGAGTCCGAACTAATTTTATAATCCAACTCAAGCTTTGCCGTAACATTGCTAAACGTTTTAGAAGCTGCCGAGTTAGTACTAGAGTTGTACTCGGGTAGCGGCGGTGAAGCGCCAACATATAAATAGTCGAAGGTCTTTTGATCGCTGGTATAGCGCAATCCTGCGATTCCGGTCCAATTCGGCGAAAAATCATACTCTAACTGGCCGAATACAGACTGAGACTCAGTGGTCAGCCTAAAAGTGGCATTGGTCGGTCCACCATAGATTGGCAAATCCACGTACTCACCGTTTCGAGTGTGATAGTCAAGAAAATATAGACCTGTGATCCAATGCAGTGCGCCGGATGTGCCGTTGAGCCGAAATTCTTCGGCTAACTGCTGGTAGTGCTGGAACGTGTCGTAATTAAATAGATGATTTGGCGAGACATCTGAATCCTCGCCATATCGCTTCTGCAATCGCAAATAGTCCGTCACCGATGTCAAAGTGAACGCATCAAAATTCCAATTCACGTGCAAAGTAGTACCGAATACCGTTCGATTGAAAATCCCGCGACGATCCTCCGACTGGGTAAATGGTGTTCCGCCGCTATTAACGTAACCACCCGGGTCGCTCCCAGGTGGACAAGCGGGAAGATCACAAAAGAATGGCGCTGCACTAGGACTATTGAAAACGCCTCGTCCAGTGCTAGGGTCTGGAGTAGACGAGGCCCAAGAATAGTTGCCGGCAGTCTCATTGTCATTCACCACGCCATGGATTTTCAACGAAATCTCGCCGCGCTCCGATGCCTTGTACAAAAACTGTAAACGACCCGCATATTGTTTCTGGTTATTAATCGACGGACCCACTAAATTTTTGATATAGCCATCATGATAATCCGTACCAAATGAAGCGCGCATCGCCAAGCGATCGCTTACCGCATGATTGAAAGCCCCTTCAGTGTTTAACGTACCGTAATTTCCTAATGTCACGGACACATATCCATCATCATCAAATTTCGGCTTTTCGCTGATATAGTGAATCAAGCCACCGGTGGCGTTGCGACCAAACAACGTGCCTTGCGGGCCGCGCAATATTTCTACGCGTTGAATATCGAATAGCGATCCCGCGAGTGCCCCCATGGAGGCGATATACGCATCATCCGCATACACCGCGATCGGGGCTTCTTGGTGATCGCTGAAATCGTTCTGCGACACACCGCGCAGGTTATACACCGTGACGGTAGCGCCGTATTGATTGAACTGCATACCCGGTGTTTGGTTTGAAATAGCGGTCACGTCGGTAAGCCCGAGCTTCCTTAACGAGGCACCATCAAACGCGGTAATTGAGGTACCCACCGTCTGCAAATTCTGTTCACGCTTTTGTGCGGTGACCACAATTTCATCGAGCGAGCCCGCTCCGCTCGGCGTGCTGGTTGCGGTCGGTGCACCAGTGGCGATAGCCACTCCGGAATTGACCGCGGCGAGAACCAGCACCAACAGCTTTTGTTTATTAATCACAGCGCCACCCTTTAGAGTTTTGAGCTTGCCGAGTATCCGATCAAACTTGTTTCATTGTCAACAACCTTGTATTTACGCACACGTTACCAGGCTATCCGTGGTTTGCTCACCACGGATTCAGACTAATAGCTCACACCCTTAACCGAAGCGGCGCGACAAGCATCGACGTGTTAATCTTTATTGTCCCTGCAAAAAGGGATAAAAGGAATTATAGAAATGCTTAAAGCCGCAAAGAAAAAGACCAGTGCGCGCGCCACATTTAAAGGCCAGGCGACTAAAGATCCGGGCAAACGTCCGCACGTTAAACGCGCAGCGTTGGGGCCTATCGGCAAGTTGGAGGACTTTATACCGTACAAGCTGTCCGTGGTCGCGAATCGTCTATCTCAGTCTATCGGCCGGCTATTCGAAGCCCAATTCAACATTCAGATGCCTGAATGGCGCATTTTGATGGCCCTCCATGCATACGACAATTTAGTCTTTAACGAAGTTGTGGACCGAACCAGCATGGATAAAGCGAGGGTCTCCCGCGCGCAACGCCGCTTGGTGGACTTAAGCTTGGTGAAGTCGGTTAACGATCCCAGCGATGGACGCAAGGTGATTCTCTCATTGACGGGCAAAGGCGAGAGAATGTGCGCCAATATTCTTCCCGAGGCGGCCAAACGCGAAGCCTGGTACTTAGCCGCGCTTGATGACCACGAACACAGCCAGCTCGACATAATCTTGGACAAGCTCATGAAACGCAGTTTGGAGGCCTAAACCACCGCTATCGGCGTGCCAGTTAACATACGTTGCTCCACCCCATTCCAATCGTTGACAATGAAACAATCAGGCTGCATGATTTTAACTACCCTATGGCCTACCCCACGCTTAAGCTGCTTATAGACGGTCAATGGATAGAACAAACTTCTAGTACTTTGGGCGTCCATAATCCGGCTACGGGCGAGGTACTTGGGCAACTCCCGGTAGCTGAACCCGAGCACATCGAGCAAGCGGCAAAGGCTGCCGCCAGGAGCTTCCCAGCGTGGGCTGCCATGGGACCGCATGAGCGCTGCGCAATCATTGCAAGAGCCACCTCACTCATTCGTGAACGCGCCACCCGCATCGCGGAAATCCTTACTCTGGAACAAGGTAAGCCGCTCGCTGAGTCCAAACGCGAAGTCATGCTGTCAGCCGACATCATCGACTTTTTAGCCGAGGAATCACGCCGTTTAGCAAGTCGTGGCGTACCGGCGCGCTCCTCAAACATCCTCAGCCAAACCGTGCAACGCGTACCGGTGGGGCCAGTTGCTGCTTTTACGCCCTGGAATTTCCCCGCTAATTTGCCTGCACGAAAGCTGGGCGGCGCACTCGCTGCCGGTTGTACGGTCGTAATTAAGCCTGCGGAAGAGACGCCCGCGACCTGCTTAGAATTAGCGCGCGCTTTTGTTGATGCGGGAATTCCGCCCGGAGTGCTCAATGTGGTGTGCGGCAATCCTGCCGCCATTTCAAGCGCACTCATTGCTCACCCTGGAATTGCCAAGATATCGTTTACCGGATCAGTCCCGGTGGGGCGAATGTTGGGTGAAATGGCCGCAAGATATTTGAAGCGTTTTGCCGCCGAACTCGGTGGCCACGCCGCACTAATCGTATGCTCGGATGTCGACGCGGCACATGTGGCTGCACTCGCGGCCACCGCTAAATTTCGTAACGCTGGACAAGTATGCACCGCGCCAATTCGATTCTTGGTGCATAAGGCGGTATACCAAACCTTTCGCTATGCCTTCATTAGCGCTGCGAATGCTATAAAAATAGGCAATGGTCTAGAACCCGGAGTCCAGCTTGGTCCCCTAATCCACGAACGACGCTTAGCCGCGATGCAAGGGTTCGTTGACGACGCCAAAGAGCACGGCGGCAAGGTATTGTGTGGTGGCCTTAAGCTTGATCGTCCCGGCTACTTCTATCCGCCCACTGTGCTCGAACGCGTGCCGATCAGCGCCCGCGCGCAGCGCGAGGAACCCTTCGGCCCACTCGCATTACTCGATGAGTTTGAAGATTTAGATGCCGCCATTACCCAAGCCAATTCACTGAACTACGGGCTAGCCGCTTACGCCTTTACCCGCGATTTGGCGCAAGCGCACCGACTTGCGCACTCGCTCACTGCGGGCATGGTCGGCATTAATCATTTCGGCGTATCGCAACCGGAGACACCGTTCGGCGGCGTTAAAGATAGCGGCACCGGCAGCGAAAGCGGCTTAGAGGGCTTACTGGGCTACACCGATGTTAAATTTGTGAGCATGGCCTCATGATTAACTTCTCGTCCGCTCCACGGCTGACACCCACCACCGCAATGATCGACCCATCTGGCGCTGGCCGCTCAGATCTCACTCCGCGGGCCTTATTGCTGGATTTTGGCAGCGTCATCAGCGTCTCGGCTTTTGAAAGACATCGACAAACCGAACGCATTCTGAACTTACCCTTAGGCTCGCTCACGTGGCTGGGTCCACTCGACCCGGACACCGACGCACTTTGGGCCCGCATGCAGCGCGATGAAATCACCGAACGCGAGTACTGGGCCATTCGCGCGCGCGAACTGGGCCGAGCAGTGGGCGAGCATGACTGGGATATGGCCAAGATGATCACGCGCATGCGCCAATCCGACCCAAATGGAGTGGTTCGCCCGGAGATGCAGCGCCTGATTCAGTTGACGCGCGCCGCCGGGATCAAAGTAGGAGTACTCTCCAATGAATTTGAACTGTTTTATGGGATTGATATAGCCAAACGTATTGACGTCATGCAGGGCATGGATGCCGTCATCGATGCCACTCACACCAAAATACTCAAACCTGATTTGCGCGCCTATACGTTAGCGTTACAAGCATTGCAGTGCGATGCCCGCGAAGTGTTATTTGTCGATGATCAATTTCGCAATGTCGCGGGCGCAATTCGCGCGGGACTGCAAGCGCAATTTTTTGACTTACGCGACGTCAACGGCAATATTGCCGCGATTGCGGCTCGCCTTAAACTAAACCTTTGCAGCTAAGATGCGTAGCGACCCATGAGCCAATTCACTCCTGCCGAACTTAAAGCCGCGAACGCTCAGCACTTACTCCATCCTATGGCTAATCTTGCAGCCATGCACGACACGCCACCTGACATTATTGCCAAGGGTGAAGGCAGCTGGATCTGGGACATCGACGGTCATCGCATGGTCGACGGCGTGGGCGGCCTGTGGAGCGCAAATCTCGGATTCGGCCGCAAAGAAATTCGCGATGCCATAGTCGCACAACTCGATGAACTAGCCTTTTACAATGTATTTCGCGGCACCACCCATCCCCGCGCGATTGAGCTCACCGAAAAATTGATGCAAGTCATGGCACCAGAACAGGCCGGTTCAGTATTCTTCAGTAACGGTGGCTCCGATGCAGTCGAAAGTGCTCTGAAATTGGCGCGTCAGTATTGGAAAATTAAGGGCCAGGCCGATCGCAGCAAATTTATTGCCCTCAGACAAGGCTATCACGGTGTGCATTTTGGTGGCATGAGCGTCAACGGCAACACCAATTTCCGTCGCGCCTACGAACCTTTGCTACCCGGTTGCTTTCATGTCGACACGCCCTGGATTTATCGCAACCCATACACCGACGACCCCGCGGCTCTCGCTATCAAATGCGCTGAAATGCTCGAACGGGAAATCGTATTTCAATCGCCGGACACCGTCGCTGCATTTATTGCCGAGCCCGTTCAAGGTGCCGGGGGTGTCATTGTACCCCCTGCAAATTACTGGCCACTGCTGCGTAAAATCTGCGACAAGTACGGCGTACTGCTGATCGCCGATGAAGTCGTCACTGGTTTCGGTCGCACCGGCAAATTATTCGGCACAAGATTATGGGGGGTCAACGCGGATATCTGGTGCTTAGCAAAGGGCATCTCCTCAGGGTATGTCCCGCTAGGTGCCACGGTCTTGAACAGGCAGCTCACCGAAGTATTCAAGCAAGGCGATGCCGGCCTTGCCACAGTCACTCACGGCTACACGTATAGCGCACACCCGGTCGCCGCCGCTGCTGCCATCGCTACTCTTGACTACCTAGAGCGAGTTGATGTCGTCGGCAATGCGGAACGCGAAGGCGCGTACTTCATGGATCGCCTACATACCATGGGGAAAAAACACCGCTTAGTCGGTGATGTGCGCGGCGTCGGTCTGATGGGTTGTTTAGAGCTGGTCGCCGATCAAAAAACCAAAGCTGCTTTCCCGCGTGGCGCCAAAGAGGTCACGCAAATTGCACGCGAAGCTTATAAACGCGGCGCGATGATTCGTACCTCCGGTGCCAATATTATTTTATCGCCCGCACTGACCATCGAACGCAGCCAAATTGACCTCTTGTGTGACATTATTGATGCATCGCTTACCGCAGTTGAGGGTTAAATGTCCACGGACACTGCGTCGGTCTCAAATCGCAAAATTCTAAACTTTAGCGCGCTATTCTCGGCGTCCATCGGGGTAGTGGTCTCACAAGTCACCATCGCCTCGGTGTTACAAGGTGTGGGTCTTGGTGGCTGGGGCTTTATCATTGCCATGCTGCTGGCATTCGCACTCGCTCTGACCAATGCCATGGCCTACACCGAAATGGCGTTGATGATGCCCGAAGTCACCAGCCTCAGCAGTTACGCTGAAGCCGCTATCGGTAATTTTCCGGCTATTTTGCTGGTATTCGCAGGCTACGTCACGCCCGTCCTGTTCGGTGTGCCCGGTGAACTCATTTTAATGAATCAAGTTCTAGCACAAGCCCTGCCCTTTTCCATGCCCCTATATTTTTGGCCGAGCATCCTGATCGGTATTTTTGTGACTTTAAATATTTTGGGTACCGACGTATTTGCCAAAGTGCAAACCGCTCTCAGCTGCACGGTGCTTGCGTTTCTCTTGATTACAGGAGTAGTTGCTTTGCTCGGTGGAATTTTTGGAGCGGGTGCCACGCCAGGCTTAAGTGCAGGGGGCACCGCCGCATTGTCCAAGGACACCATAACTTTCGGATTGATTGCGCTGGCTTTCTGGGTATTTGTGGGCTCAGAGTTCGTTACTCCGTTAGTCGCCGAAGCTCGCAATCCGAATCGTGACCTGCCTCGCGCAATGATTGGTGGTCTATTTCTAATTCTCATCGCGTATCTATGTTTTGCCATCGGTAGCTCTTTTTTCGTGAGTCGTGGTGCGCTATCACAGTCGTCGGCACCGCATTT
>JAYVYN010000198.1:0-2989 GCA_043784265.1 Gammaproteobacteria bacterium
CATGGCCGGCATAGAAGAAGAACGCGGTGTCGCCCGGCCCGACCGCCCGGTCGAACGCCAGCAGCGTTTCGGAAAACGCCTGCCGGTTCTGGTTCTCAGTGTTCTGTGCATGGTTGTTACTGGCAAACTTTATAAGAAAACCACTGAATTACCTTGGGTTCGCGCCTTTGAACGGCTGGGCGTCTGGGTGCCTATCTGGCCTGTCGATAGGGCGGCGCTACCCATGTGGTTGCAGGGACGGGCGATGCGCGCCAATCTAGTGATCGAGCCTAGCGCAGCACAAATGATTGTTGATCGAGTGGAGGGCAATTTGTTGGCGGCGAATCAAGAATTGCAAAAACTCGGACTATTAGCTGGCAGAGTGCCCATTGATGCAGATTTGGTTCGCTCTTCGGTGGGAGATAGCGCCCGATACAATGTATTCCAACTGGCCGAAGCCGCTGCCGAGGGCGATGCGGCGCGTGCGCTGCATATTTTGTTGGGACTTAAGAGTGAAGGCGTTGAACCCGTGCTAATACTATGGGCTTTAGTACGTGAATTGCGTGGCCTATTCCAGGCGCGCGAACGCCAACGTTTACACGCAAATTCTCGCGCCAGTGGCTGGAATCAGGCAAGTACGCCTTCGGCACGCGCACTTTCGCGTTTAGGTAGACTACCGTTGGCCGGTTTGATCGCAAAAGCGAGTCAAACGGATCGAATAATTAAGGGTTTGGCAATGGGCGATCCGTGGACGGCAATTAATGGCCTGACGGCAGGATTAGCCTGCACTTTGCAAGCAACCGCTATTTCAGGCAGGGTAGCGTTATGAATCCTATGGGTATTTTTGGTGGCACCTTTGATCCCATACACTACGGTCACCTACGTACTGCCTTTGAGTTACAACAGGCGCTTCGGCTTAACGAGATTAGGTTTCTGCCGGCGGGAAACCCGCCGCATCGTGATCAGCCGATTGCGGCAGCACAACTGCGATTAGAAATGGTGCGCGCTGCGACGCAGGGTCAGCCAAGTTTTGTGGTGGATGATCGTGAAGTTCGCAAGATTGGGCCGTGTTATTCGGTGGAAACGTTGGCCGAGTTACGTCATGAATATCCGGATCGTAGTATTTGTTTGATCGTTGGTATGGATGCCTTCTTAAGTCTTCCCAAATGGTATCAATGGCGTGAATTGTTGCAACTAGCTCATCTGGTAGTTGCGCATCGACCGGGGTGGCGTGCCCCGGGTATGGGACCGCTGGGCGAATTACTGGTCGACCGCGGTACAGGACGAATTAATGATTTGCACGAAGCGCGAGCTGGATGTATCTATATTCACGCGGTGACGCAGCTTGAGATTTCATCGACCGACGTCCGGCAATTAGTAGCTGTCGGGCGTGACCCGCGATTTCTGATGCCAGATGCGGTGCGTAAACTTATTATTGAAGCCAATTGTTACACTAAAACACGGATATCGTAGTGCCTATAAAAAAGACGGTTAAATCAAAAGCGGTTGCTAAACGCAGTAATGCCAAAGCGCCAAAGTCGGTAGCTAAGCTTAAGTCGGTAGCTAAGCTTAAGTCGGTACCTAAATTAAAAAAGGCCGCGAAGTCTAGAGCGACGAAAACCCGGAAAATGACGCAACAGTCATCGCTGCAAACGGTCGTGCTTGAGGCTTTGGCTGACATGAAGGCTCACGAAGTGAAGATACTCGACGTGCGCGGATTAACTGATATTACCGATACGATGATTATTGCCAGTGGAACTTCTGATCGTCATGTGCGGTCTGTTGCCGAGCGCGTGGTTGAAAAAGCTAAGGCGGCCGGATTTCGACCCTATGGCGTTGAGGGCCGTCAGGACAGTGATTGGGTGTTGATTGATTTACATGAAATAATCGTCCACGTGATGCTGCCGCGGGTGCGCGAATTTTATGGTCTGGAGAAGCTTTGGGATCTTACGATCAGCAAGCGTACGGTAGCTCGAATCTAACGAAAGAGGCGTAATTCATATGAAATGCCGGTTGATAGCGGCTGGCACTCGTTTACCCGACTGGGTAAATACGGGTTTTAGAGAGTACCAAAAGCGCCTGCGCACGCCGCTCAGTCTTGAGCTTCAGGAAATTGCTGTGGCCACTCGTCGCAGCGGCGAAGACTCCATCCGTGCTGTTATCCGCGAAGGTGAACTTATGCAAGCCGTGCTGCGACCCGACGATTTTGTGGTCGCGATGGAGATTAAGGGTATCGCGATGAGCACAGAACAATTGAGCCAATGGCTGTCCGGGCAGTTACGCGAAGGTAGATCGTTGGCGCTACTCATCGGCGGCCCAGATGGGCTTGCCCCGGCATGTCGTGCTCGAGCTAATTTTAGTTGGTCGCTATCACCGCTCACTCTGCCGCATGCGTTAGCGCGCGTGATTGTGGCTGAACAACTGTATCGGGCGATAAGTTATTTAGCCGGTCACCCCTATCACCGCGTATGAACACCCAGTTCGTATATTTAGCCTCCGGATCGCCGCGACGCCGCGATTTGCTGCGCCAGATTGGGGTGCCGTACCGTATCGTCGAGATTGCGGTGGACGAGGCCGTGCTGCCTGGCGAGGTCGCCATGAATTACGTTACACGCTTGGCAGTCGCGAAAGCGCAGGCAGGCTGGAAAAAAAACCCTGATGCACCGGTTCTTGCAGCCGATACTACGGTAGTTTTGGGAGGGAAAATTCTCGCCAAGCCCTGCAATAGATCCGACGCCGCCGCCATGTTGCGAGAGTTGTCGGGTCAAACACATCGGGTACTTACGGCGATCGCCTTGAGTACATCATCGGGAACCTTACAGCGAATAAGTTGCAGCGAGGTCGTTTTTCGCAGGATCAGCGTCGCCGAAGCTGATCTCTATTGGGATACCACTGAGCCGCAAGATAAAGCCGGAGGCTACGCCATTCAGGGGTATGCGGCAGTATTTATAGAGAGTTTGCGAGGCAGCTATTCCGGTGTGATGGGTTTGCCGCTGTTTGAAACTGCACA
>JAYVYN010000199.1:0-4793 GCA_043784265.1 Gammaproteobacteria bacterium
TTTTCTCAACGATTGCACCAGGAGTTTCGACGAGCCCGACCAGCTCTTTGGGTCTTCCGGCGGTTCAAGACTCGCGAAGATCAAAGGCATAGAATTTGAGGGTAAACAAAAAGGTAAGGCATTATGGTTTTACGACGACTACGAGATTCAACTACTGCAAATCGTATTTTAAAGGATGTCTAAACGCCAAACTTATAACGCCTCAAAACCAGCTACGTAAAGGGTGAAATACCTTAAACCGCTTCAGTATCCTCGCGGTGGGTATGTTTCTATCAAGATTGAAGAGCTATGCTGGGCAGAGCTATTTTTCCTCTTCGTGTAGGTAACTAAACTTTGTGAACGACCATGCAGAAAGTAAATTTTCGCCTCTAAAAATGCCCTACGATCCGCGCCGGCGCTAGAGTTTGACTAGTAGCTTTAGACATAAAATCTATAGGCGCTGCATAATTTACCCCGACTTCGCCAAGTTTTTTAGGGTGGGATACTGACGCGCGCGAAGGTGCATCAGATAGTCGGGACTTCCCTTTGATAAACCTCTGTGGCAAGGCAGGCAATCGTTTATCTAATCCGCCAAACTGCGATCGCGCCTCGCTTATATACTAACAACCAGGAAACGGGGATCGCCACTTTCCCATCGCCGGAATTGAACAACCAAAAATAGTCGAATTTGTTACCTACTTTTGCCAGATCGATTTCGCCAGTTTGTGCTTTTTGTAGTCGCACAATGACATCATTAAAGTCGCTTGAAAGCCGCAGTGGCTGCTGACCGCGCATCGAAAACAAGGACGAGACGAAAGCCTGTCGCTCTGGCACCGCCCACGCCACCACATGAGACCCTGGTACAAACCGCGTAGCCTCCCCAAGGGCGACCGACAAGATACGGCTCTTTGGCTCAATGGTGGAAATAAATCGGAGATGATCCTGCGTCGGGGCACCGAGGTCACTCCAGGCCAACCCTATTGCAGTAAGCCGCAGGGTCACTGCTAACAGTAAGAAACCAAATCCCAGATTCAGCGATCGCGCTGGCAATGCTACGAGAAGACCGAGCGAACATACCCACAGCGGTGGCAACATGCGGATATCCACACCTGATGTCGTACCAAGCGTAAACGGCAGCGCCAGGAAGGCGACAAGAAAAAGAATCGTGGCCAGGTGTAGCCAGGTGAGCCGGAATAGTCTTGCACGATCAATCGTGAGCATTGCCAGCAAAGCACAAACCCACAGCGCCAGCACAGCCAGATCCAAGATGCCGCCATAGCTCGATAAAAAACTAAAAAAATTCCGGGATTTTCGAACCAGCCCCACCCACTCAATGCCACCGGATAGCGCTTCACCTTCGCCGCCCAGCTTTACCAAAACGGCGATCAGCAGCACAGGAATGACCAAGGCAGCAAACGGCATGAAGCGTTGCAGGATGTGATGGGTATTGGCGCCAGCCCGTTTCGCTTGAACAATATGCCAGAGCAAATGTGATGCGTGCAGAACGGCATATATACCAAAGCCGGCCAGATGCCATAAATAAAGCAGGCAGATGAAAGCAGCCTGCAACACCAACTGCCCAATTCCGGCACGTGGCCGTTCGTAAAGACGAATGTAATTCGCCATCGCCAGGAACGCGAGGCCGACCGATGAATAGTAGTTTAAAAATCCCCAGAGAAAGGAACTGCTAATTAGAAAAGGCAGGTACAGTGCGGCGACTGCGATGGCTGAGCGCCGCTCCCCGGTCTGCGCGGCAAAAAAACAACTGGCACCGGCCCAGTAGATGAGCAAACTCAACGAGAGGAATATCTTGCTGGCGGTTACCAGATTAAAAACTTGCAGCAGCAAAGGCACAACGAGATCCCCGCCGAGATTAGGCATCAAGGCGTACTTCAATTCGTAACCGGCAGGGGGGGCTTGGCCGGATATCGCCAAGCCTTCAATATAGTGCCTGGCCATGTGGTTTGGCCAGTCAATGAGTGGGGGGTAATCCCACCACCAGATGAGAACGAGATACCCAATAAGAGAGACGCCGATGATGAGGGTCGAGAAAGGGAAAAGACTCCTATGAAATATGTCGGCATCTACGGTACTGTTGTGCGCGTTCATTTTTCAGTCCGCCAATTTTGGCTTGATGCGAGGACCTCAGGCGCGCGCGCGGGGCAATGCAGCACCATTGCGAGAAAAGTCTTGCGACGAAAAACCGAACACGCAAAAATGAATGCGTTCGTCACGTTTTTTTACCCCACGTATAAATGCGGGTAGCGGCGAAATTCCACACAGCCGAAATCAGGATGCCGGCGATTGCCGCCAGCGCCCACTGGGTATTATTGGCGAACAAATAAGATGCAACACCGACATTGCCGATTGCTCCTACCCCGCAAACCAAAGCGAAGCTGGCGAGCCCGGTCCACCATTTCATGCCGCGCAGGCGCCTGTCGCGGTAGGTCAAAACGTTATTGAAACTGAAATTCAGTACCATTGCGCTCGCAGTAGCAATACCCTGCGCCACGGTGAACTCTACCGAAGTCGCTTTGTAGAGCAGCGACAAAACGGCCATGTGAGCAACTACGCCGAAACCGCCAATCAGGCAAAAAGAAAAGAATTCGGCCGGTATGTATCGCCCCACTGTCTTGTCGATGAGAAGCATGCCGTATTCCCATATGACAAAACTATCGAGCTTGCTATCCCCAGAAATTCTTTCGCGGAAAGTGTAGGGCACCTCGATGATCTTAAGCTTTCGGGGCGAAGACGCGAGCAGGTCAAGCAAAATCTTGAACCCACGCCCAGACAATCCGCCAGCCATTGCCTCAAGCGCGTCGCGACGGAGCATGAAATAACCGCTCATCGGATCGGAGACGGCCAAGCCGATTACGAACTTGCTGGCCCGCGTCGCGAGACTACTCATGTTGCGCCTGGTGCTGTCCCACTCGCCGAGACTGCCACCAGCACCGTATCGGGTACCGATTGCAATATCTGCACTTTCGTCCTGAAGCCTGCTGAGCATCGTGGTCAAGATGGACTCATCATGCTGGAGGTCACCATCCATTACGGCAATGACCGGCGCGGATGTGGCAAACATTCCCTCGATGCAGGCGGTGGATAGTCCACGCCTTCCCAATCGTTGCAAGACACGCACCCGGTGATCCGTCAGCGCGATGGAACGAACTAATTGTGCTGTTTTGTCGGGAGAATCGTCGTCCACAAACACCGCTTCCCAACTTGTTGCGCCTAGCGCCACTTGCAGCCGGCGCAGGAATTCGCGGATGTTCGTCGATTCATTATAAGTAGGGACGACGATCGAAATTTCGAGTGATTTCACCCTGCTGGACAGTTGCACTGACAATGCTTTTTCCGCCACTCGCCGAGCCCCTCACCAAAGTATAGGAATTCCTCCACCAAGGCGCACTATACCGCCGTATCGCTATGCTATGCGGCGGATTTCAGTGACCAGCGTCTCGAATCGCATTAGTTCAGCTGCACTAGTTTTCGACATTGGGGGCGCTGGGGGAAGGCAACCGACAATTCCAGTTTTGGCGAATCAAGCGATTCCCCAACGCAATCATCGGCTGTTCGATAGCCCAATAGGTAATCGACGAAAGCGCGCTCGTAATTGCAATTATCGCGAGAAAATACACCAAGAAAACCAGCGAGCCATCCCAAAAGTATTTGTTGTTCAAGTAGCGGAAAAATGAAGTGCCGAATCCAATGTCAATAACGGCAAAGTGTATGAGATAGGCTGAAAAGCTCACCTTGCCCAGGAAACGTATCGGTGCGTTGATGAACCAGGTGCCCACTCCTTCGGCAAGGCAAAACGCGAATATTCCGAAACAAATCCCATAAAGTGCAGGGCCGAACACGCCTAGGCCATGCCCCATTATCGTTACGCTTTTGTAAGTAAAAGGCAGTGCGACCATGGCCGCGATTGCGCCGCAAAGTGCCGAACGCAATGCCCATGCTGAAAATCGATCTGGCCAATCGCGTATTGCGAAATAGACCACAAAGCCAACCATGAATACGGGAAGTTGATTCGGAAACCAAAAGCTTAAAAAGCTGGACATTAATCCGTCGGGCATTTCCGGCCACACCCGTGCCCGGTATAACCAAAAAAACGCCAGTGAGCCCAGCGCGAGCACAGTTGACAAAACCAAACCAATAACTGCGGCCCGAAGCCCTCGAATGAAAAAGACAAGCGCCGGGAAAATCAGGTAAAACATTATTTCAACAGCGATGGACCAACCGCCCGGAACGACGCTATTGATCGTTTCCGGGTGCCACCCGTGTAGAAAAAAAACAGTCAGTGCGACGTGTATTGCTCCAATCCCATTGGGAGCGAAATAGCTAGGACCAAAACCATTTAGCCAGACGAAAAAAACAATGCCAAGCCAGAACATAGGGGCAATACGAAAAAGCCGTCGTGTGTAAAAAGGGAGCAGGCCATCATTTCGCGCATGCCATGACATCGCAAGTGTCAGTGCGCTGGCGACGAAAAACAACTGAACTCCTCTGGCTCCCTGGTCCACTAACTGCCGTACTGCACCGCCCCACGTCGGCACCGCTTGGGCCGCGTGCACAGCCATCACCGCAAGAATGGCATAGCCGCGAAGTGCATCAATGAAGTTGTAGTGGGTATTTTCAAAACTATCGTGTCTGGCTATTTCGCGATCATTCCAAAACAAATTTAGCTGTTGATTTATTAGCGAATAGCAACTCGGCACAGGGCGAGGTGTTGCCAACGGCCACTATGTCTCCATTTTCGCTCTTTAGCACTGACTAACCTGATAGATCTACTACATGTGCGATGAAACTTAGGC
>JAYVYN010000200.1:0-10366 GCA_043784265.1 Gammaproteobacteria bacterium
GAAGTGTGGTAACCGCCAGTGCGCCGAGTGAAATCTGGTTGATTTCTGGAGTTAAAGCCAATTCTTGGCCGCGCTCAGCTAGTGCACGCACTAGGGTGCCAATGCGGACTCCAGCCTGCGCTCGTACGGACTCCTCGCCGAATTCTAAGATCTTATCCAGAGATCCGGTGTCAACCGTGGTGCCGCCATCGCCACCGACGCAGCGAGTTTGCGAGTAATCAGCACCGACAATGCGCACCGGCGAAGGATAAGTATTGGTTTTTCCTAAAATTGTCGGAATATCTTCGAAGCGTTTGGCGCGCAGTACGAGGCGCGGCCTGCGATACAGACCTGAGCTATCAGCACCGGGTGAACGAGGAACCTTAAGAACCATAAACTTACCCCTAGAAGGCGTAAACCAAAAAACCTAAGGGGCTAAAACCAATTAGCTTAAGGCGCTTGGCGCACTTAATGTAGGTAGCCCCGCTATCTTCTGTTTTCTTTAATTATGTAAAGAAAACCTTAAGACCGGTGGTTTTGCGTCCCCACCTTTCGGCGGGTTTGCCTTTGGAAACAACGGATCTACTATGCGAGTAATTTTTGCGCCTGTCAAAGTGTCTGTGAATTCTCGCTCAGTTTGATAGCATTCCGAGCTCTTCTAGCAACCGATAGCGCCAATAAGTGCCGGGTGATTCGTCGGCATACAGACCATAACCTACACCGGCAGCCCACAAAGCGTCATAATATGTTAAATACTCTTGGGCCAATTTCGAATGTGCTGTGAAACGTAACTCCACATTAGCCTCTAAATTGAAATCATGCAGACTGCGCCGCGTCAGATCTGATGAGCCGATAGACAGCCAAACTTCGGCTCGATTTCGCACGATTATTAGCCGAGTTGCGAGGGTCGGTAGTAGAGGGGAACGCCAGCGCAACAGGATCGGCGCGTTGAGCGGTGGCGAATAGGTGCCTGCAAGAATCGCGGCGACAGCGGGGTTGGGGTATTGATGACCGGTTAGCAGCACACGCACGCGGACGCCGCGTGAGACTGCACGATGTAGCGCAGAAATTATTGGCATATCGCTTAGGCTCATCATAACAATGCCAATCTCAGTGTCCTTATTGGCGGAGTTAATTGCCTCCAGTGTATTGCTAGCAATGACGCCCTCTGTCAGAAAACGTACATCGACTGAACCTAAGCCACCGCCTTCTATGGGCGGTACAGCCGGCAAGCGGTCATCGTTTCCGGACCATCTCGCTATCGCCAATTCACTGTTGAGAACTTGATGTGCTAGGGGTCCGCTTATCTGCACTCCGGCATCGTCGTTGGATGCGGTCTCCGCAAAAGGATCGGCAGACATCAACAGCGTGGTCCAATCACCCAGGCCGTTGTCGACAACAATGAGCGAGCGCCTATCAATGGATTCAGCACTACTACGGGTTGTAATTCCTAGTCGCCAAAATAATGCCAAAAGTGGGTTGGGATCGCGAAGTACAGCGATGTTTATCCGTACCACGATGACGCCTGCAGACTCAAGTGCTACCCAATTAGCATCCAGTGAATTTCCCGGAATTGCAGACCTCTGGTCGGTCAAAAAAACGATCTTTACCTGGGGGCGCAATCGCTTGCGTGCTAGTAGATGTTGTACGAGCACAGCCGTGGATGAAGTGCCATCAATCAATATTAGTTGCTGCGCGTGATCAATCGCGCTAAGGCTGCGGCTCAAAAGCGAGGCATCGGGTCGACAATTGCAAAGAAAAAAAGCCGAGGATTCTGCAACGCGGTCGGTAATCGACGCGACATGGGTTCCAGGCGGCATAGGTTTGACGAAATGCCATAGCGAAAATCCTGCAAAGACGATCAATAAACAGGCGCAGACAAGCCATTTACCGGTTAGACGGCGTGACGCTGTCTCACTCGTGTCGATAGGCGGCATCTAAATTTCACGTTTTATCAATAATTTAATGCGATGCTCAAAATCGCCTGGTGTCGTAATACAAACGACTCCCGCAGGAATTTCGGTCGAGTCAACGCAGATGGCGGCTCCGCCTATCCAGAGATTAGTACACTTGGGTAATCGCGTGCGTAAAATATTCAGTTGTTGAAGTGCGCCATTAACATCGACAGGCATGATCATGCTGATTGCCACAGCGCTTGCGGTTACACGATTCGCGTAATTGGCTATTTCCTCTGCAGGGAGATCTGCTCCTAAATAAGAAACCCGTAGCTGGTAACGAGTTGCTAGCACGGCATACATGAGTATGCCCAATTCGTGCAACTCACCACTGACGGTCGCGAATACCACTAGTGGGTGGTCGCTTATTGCACTGAGCGTCGCTAATAGACTGATAAGGTGACGCCTCACACTAGTTGTTACCATGCGCTCTTGAGCAATCGAAAATTCGGCGCGACGCCATCGTTCGCCAACTTCGCATAATGCCGGGGACAATACTTCGTGTATAACCTCTGTAATAGGGAGCAACGAAAAAGCTGATGCGACAGCATAATCGCATTCATTCGGTTGGTAATTCTTTGCTGTTTTCAAAATTTGTGAAATTAAGTTTTTCTTAATACTATCAATGGGTTTCGAATATTCTGCAATGCTGAGTAATCCGTCTAATTCTTGGGTACTAAGCTGTGAGATTTGCTTTATTCTGTGGCCGCGTTTGGTCGCATCGCGGAGTCTTCGCAGCTTCGAGACATCGCCCGCCGTATAGAGTCGATGCCCACTAGCATCTCGTTGCGGCTCGATAAGCTTGTAACGGCGCTCCCAAGCCCGCAGTGTTTGGACCGTGAGTCCTGTGACTTCGGACACGGCTCGAATTGAATATCTGGCGCCACGCTCAGGGCTTAATATATTTAGCATGACCATTGGCGTTATTTTAAGTCGGCTGCATACATGCTGGATTCAGCTAGTTCGATGTCGGTGCCCACTTCTAACCAGCGCGCCTCCAAGCTAGCTATATCGCGAATTGCCCGCGCAAGTTTCTCTTCTAATTTAGCGCATTCTGCGATTTTCCCAGTATTTATGCTACTCAATAGTTCCGCTTCGGTTCGGGTTCGATCTGCAGTAATAGAGCCGATGCGTTTCTCGATCCGGGTAAACTCGCGGCGCAAAACCGGTAAAGTGTCTGACGAGTTTGTGCTGGGCCTGCGAACAACAGCAATCTCTGGCCTCTTAGCCCGTAACTTAAGCCACTGTTGGTAGTCGTCTAAATCTCCGTCAAACACCGTAATTTTTCCGTCGGCTACCAGCCAAAGAATATCGGCGACGCTCTTTATTAGATGTCGATCATGCGATACAACTACTAGGCCGCCAACAAAACTTTGCAATGCGACGTTTAAGGCATGTCGCATGTCAATATCCAAGTGATTGGTGGGTTCGTCTAACAGCAGCAAATTAGGGCGACGAGCCACGACCAACGCCAGCGCAAGACGTGCCTTTTCGCCGCCTGAGAATCGGTGTACGGGTTCGAAGGCACGATCACCTTCAAACCCAAACTGTCCTAGATGATCACGTACACGTTGCTCATCACCGCTTGCATAGTCCGAGCCGCCCATGGCGCGCAAATGCCAAAAAGCATGCGCGTCAGGACGTAATTGCTCCATTTGCTGTTGGGCGAAGTATCCAACACAGAGGTCGGGAGCCGATATTCGTGCGCCTGCTTGCGGTTCGACCTCGCCTGCTAGTAGTTTGGTTAAAGTAGATTTGCCGGCACCATTAGGACCCAATAACGCAATGCGGTCGAGCGGGCCAATCGTCAGTGAAATGTTACTGATCACGATTCGCTGATTGTAGCCGCAGGCTGCCTTATCCAACGTCAGCAACGGTCGCGGCGTTTTTAATGGCTGCTTAAATGTAAATTCGAATGGACTATCGACATGTGCGGGAACGATTCGCTCCATACGCTGCAACATCTTCAATCGACTTTGAGCCTGCCGTGATTTACTGGCCTTAGCGCGAAATCGCTCCACAAAAGCGCTAATTTCTGCGACGCGACGAATTTGTTTGGTTTGCAGGGTTTGCTGCAAAGCCAATTCCTCTGCTCGCTTCTGCTCGAATTGCGAATAATTGCCCGAATAAGCTCGAATTCCGCGGTTCTCAATATGGAGTACTCGCCCGATAATAGAATCGAGGAATTCGCGATCGTGTGAAATCATTATTAAGGTGCCGGGGAAGTCGGTTAACCATTGTTCTAGCCAAATAATGGCGTCTAAATCCAAATGATTGGTAGGCTCGTCAAGCATAAGGAGATCCGCTCTGGAACAGAGCGTCCGCGCAAGGCCAAGACGCACTCGCCAACCTCCCGAAAACTCCGCAACCTGGCGCTCATGATCAGCTGTCTTAAACCCTAAGCCATGCATGATCGCTGCGGCGCGTGCCCGAGCTCTATACCCATCGATCACCAACAAGTTGGCGTGATGTTCAGCGAGCTCTATAGATGCTTCAAGCTCTTCTGCATCCTTGATACACGCGAGTATCCGTCGAAGCTCGGAATCGCCATCTAGGACATATTCAATCGCGGCCTGAGAGCTTGCGGCAATCTCTTGGTCTAAATGCGCGATTCTCAACTGCGTTGGTCGCTCAATATCGCCGCTGTCGGATCTAAGCTCGCCGCGTAATGCGGCAAGTAGACTGGACTTACCGGCACCGTTGGCGCCGGTTAGGCCTACTTTATTGCCGCGAAATACCGTGAAATTAACGTCGACAAATAGTGGTTCTGGACCTCGACGCAGGCTCAGACCGTGAGCCGACAACATTCCTAGAAGGATTTCGCGACTAAGGAGATGGGAGTCGACGGCATTGAAACCGCACAGAGATCGGCATGATATGGCTGCGCGGCGCTCTGATTATATAGAATTTCCAACAGCTTATCGGCTTCCATTGGCTCGCCAAATAAACGTCCCTGGGCAAAATAGCAACAATGCGCCCGCAAGAATTCAAGTTGCTCGCCAGTCTCCACACCTTCCGCAATCACCTCAAGGTCAAGACTCCTGCCCATGTCGATAATGGTACGAACGATTGCTGCGTCATTGCGATCGCCGGGAACGTCACGAACAAACGATTGGTCGATTTTTAAAGTACTAATCGGGAATTGTTGTAACGCCGAAAGCGACGAGTATCCCGTGCCGAAGTCGTCAATAGCCAATTGCAAACCCATAGCATATAGCTCATTTAATAAGCCAATTGTGCGCTTCGGGTCTGTCATCAAAGTAGTTTCAGTAACCTCGAGTTGAAAACAGGAGGGAGATACACCATTCTTCCGAAATACCTCGTGGCAGCGGGCGATAAAGCTGGAATGTTGCAGTTGTTTGAGCGAAAGATTTATCGCAATCCGCCCGGGCTGTGGGACTGTAGTTTGCCACTCGTGGTAATCGGCGCAAACACGATTTAGAACCCATTGACCTATATCCGAAATGAGACTGGTTTCCTCCGCTAGTGGAATAAAATGCGCGGGCGAAATGTCGCCATGACCTGGTAGTCGCCAGCGCAACAGTGCTTCCGCACCGACCACCATGCCATCGCGCAAATCAACTTTGGGTTGATACAAAATCACCAACTCGTCGCGCTCAAGCGCTCGGCGCAGCTTACTCTTTAGCATTAGTCGTTCAACCGCGGCAGCATTCATTTCTGGTACATAGAAGACACAGGAATTGCCACCATTTTGCTTGGAGTGGTACATTGCCGCGTCGGCATTACGAATCAAGTCAATCACGTTCTCCGCGTCATGCGGGCACATCGCAATACCGACACTTGCCGTTAGATATACCTCTTGTTGATTCACATAAAAAGTACGACTAATTTCATCCAATAGGGTTCGCGCAAGGGCGCCCACGCTAGTACGGTTGTCAATATCGACTGGTAGATCGTCAATAAACATTGCAAATTCATCACCAGCGAGTCGCCCAATAACGGTATCTTGTTTTAGATTGCGCGTCAGGCGTTCACTCAAGATTTCTAGCGTTCGATCGCCTGCGGCGTGACCAAAAGTATCATTAACTTCTTTAAAGTGATCTAAATCCAAATACAAAAGTGCCAATAGGCGATTATTGCGTCGTGAGCGCGCTATGGCTTGTTGTAACAAGTGTTGGAATTGCATGCGGTTGGGTATTTTGGTCAGCGTGTCGTAACGCGCCAAGTAGCGAATGCGACGCTCGGCGCGTTTGCGTTCGGTGATGTTGCGCGCGACGTAGATATTGCCTTGAAACTGAGGCTCACTAGTGCTGATGCTAGAGCTTGCCATGGATACAGGAATTGTTTGTCCACTAGCGGTATGCAGAACTGTTTCCCCCGCCTCCGGCGCGCCGTTGGTTAAATCAAAGGTTGCGCGATGCTCATCCGCAATAAAATCAATTAAAGATCTGCCTAATAGGGCCGCTTCGCTATATCCGAGTAGGCGTTGTGATGCCTCGTTACAGCTGGTGATAACGCCGTCCGGCGATGTCACCAATACTGAGTCGCTTAGGCTGTTGAGCACGGTATTGAGATAGTTTTTGGTAATGGTGGTTTCGCGCAGCTTTTCTCGCATACGTTCAAGCGCTGCGGGCAGTGCGCCCAATTCATCGCGCGATATCACGTTTAAGGGTTGCGAGTAGTCGCCTTCACCAATGCGATCCGCAGTAGTGATAAGGGCCGCTATAGGGTTGATAAACTGCTTTGCGATGTACCATGCGCCGGCTAACACGAGAATAACCAGCGGTAATATGACGCCAGCCAGCAAGCCGCCCATGTGTTTAATTTGGTTTGTCTGCTGTAACTCTAGCTGAACCTGTAGCGCTGACAAGGATTCTTGTAGCTTGGCGCGGCTAATTTGAATTAGTAGGCTGCCAATGGGCTTCGATTGGGTCGAGGTTAAATCACGACCATTTATAGGGCTATTAAGGGTGCTTTCCAGTATGTAGGGATTGGTCGAACTAGAATCAGAGTGATTACCGCTGTAAAGCGTTTTAGAGTCGCTGCGTATCTCGACTTTTTCCACCCCTTGGTCGAGTAGCTGTTGCCCGATAGCATTAATAGTAGCGGTATTTCCGGCACTAATCGCCGTAGTAAGCGGCGAGATTACGGCTTTGCTTAAGGTTTGAGCGCGGTTTTCAAGATCCGCTTCCAGTCTCTGTTGTACCGAGGCGTAGGACAATTCGTTGACCTTGCGCCCCCCTCCATGCTCGAAAACCATCAGGCCGGCGACCAATAGCGATAGTAAAACGCCGGCCGCCAGGGCGAGAAGCAAATACTTGGTTTTTAGGCTTTTCGCCACTGACCCCACCCACCGTTAATACAATGACTAGCGGACCATAATACGGGTTCGATCGCAACCCCATAAGGGCCGAGTACAATGCAGAAAAATGCGCGTATTAATAGGTATTGACAGAGTTAAACAATGAATATTCAAGAACTTACGGGGCGTACGCGTACGCATCTTACCTCACTGTCGGATCCGGGTTGTTTACTCCATCATCGGGTAGTCCAACCTTTTTTGAATTTACGTCGCGCGGCGCTACGGGCTGGCATAGATTTAGTTCCAGAAAGTAGTTTTCGGGCTTTCGAGCGACAATTATCGATCTGGAACGGTAAGTATAGCGGGGAAAGACCTATGTATGACCCTATGCATCAGATTATCAACGTGGCCGAGTTGGCGCCAAATGAGCGTATTAACGCGATATTGCAATGGTCCGCGCTACCGGGTGCGAGTCGCCATCATTGGGGTACCGATTTAGACCTGGTCGATCGGTATTCTATTCGTTCAGGGTACACCGTACAGCTAACACCTGAGGAATTCGTGTCGCCAGGTCCCTTTGCTGCGCTCAGCGATTGGCTCACTGAGCACGCGAGTCATTATGGTTTTTTCCGCCCTTTTCGCGGTGTCCGGTCGGGAGTTCAGGCCGAGCCATGGCATTTTAGTTTTGCGCCAATCGCCGAATTGGCGCGCCGCTCCCTCAAGGTCGACGCATTACGGCAAACCTTGGTAGACGCGCCGCTGTTAGGCAAGGAATGCGTATTATCGCAACTAGATGAATTACATGCGCGCTACGTAGCGCGCATTGATTGGCCTTAAGGCCAATTGCCCTAGGCCCAGAGCGTTTTGAGATGCTCTAACATCAACCCACGAACATTGTTGAGCTGATTGCCTTCGCTGGTAAATAAGGGCGGTCGTCGGCGTAGTAAGGGCCAGCGTTCCGCGTGCAGCACCTGGTGCAAGTAGCCCAGATTGCGGTCAATAGCCTCAAAATAAGGGTTGCGACCCGAGTACAAGGATTCGAGATGTCGATAGGCGTGTTCGAATTCTCCTTCTAACCGAATAGCTCGCGTATCACGTACAAATTTCGGTGTTTGTCGTAATAGATCGAGTCCCGAGCTATAGCGAATTTGTAACGCCCCGTCGGTGCCCGGCACCGCAGCGATGCCGCCGAGTACGAACTCCGGATATAGCCGATCACGACATTTTTCCAGGTAGCAGCGATCTGCCATCTGTGCAATCAGATCCGCCGTTCCCAGCATTTGACCGAGCCTACGATCCCGCTCGTCATTCAATTGGATGTCGCCGAGTTTTATTTCGTAGCCCGTGAAGTGCACGATGCGGGTCGCAATCGGTACCCAGGCATCCATATTTATGCTGGGCAAAAAGCGCGCTAAAAAGCGCGCGCTGCGACTGATATGATAGAGCGTAAATTCGGCTCCATTGCGATGCTGTTTGTCGTCAAACTCGCGTATGTAGCCTGAGTCATGAAAGAGCGCTGTAACGAGAGCCATCACGGCGCGATCTGCTCCTAAGCGCATGTGAGCCTCCGCGCTATGTTCATACCCCGCTATTAAGCGCGCCATAGCCAGAGTCATATCCAGTGAATGCTGCCGATCATGATAAACGGTATCGACACCGTGATAGCCCGGCATGCGCCCGGTAAATAGCCGATCAAACGCATCAAATGCGATCGCTACTCGATCAAATGATTCACCCGGCCAACAAGCGCCAAATAACTCTCGTACAGCTGCGGTTACCGCAGCTGTTGAGCTGACTTGGACAGAATTCGTAACGTCATAGTCGTTACGGCGGAGATCGTGCATATCAAGAGTCTAAGCGCTTGGATGCGAGTGCGCCATGTGCACCCGTCTCTATTTAGCGAATATGTTAACGCCGTCAGTAAATTTTAATACCGCCGAATTGTTGCTTTATGCGACGCGCTAAAGTGCCATAGCCTAATGCAAATCCAACCCCTAACCCCAGCAGCGAGAAGACCATAGTGCTTGCCAGATGCGAAGGCCCCACACTCACATTAGCCGGCGGCTGGTTTGCAGATTGAGGCGATATTCGGGTTAGCGATTGTTTTTGCTGCACTGCAACTTCTTGTCTGAGCCGCTCGAGTTCGCTGTGTTCGGCGGCTGCCGCGAGGGCCGGTGTTGTGGCGCGACTTTTTGCGAGCTCATCCTCCAAGTCTTTGATTCTGGCACTTGCGGGTATGCGATTGGTTAGATAGGAGGTCTTCACCCAACCTAGGACGCCATTGCTTAATGTGACTTGAGTAAATTCGCCCTGGATTTTTAGGGTCTCAACACTCGCTCCTGAGTGTAGAGTGGCGAGGCGCGACTCTTGATTCGGGTCGCTGTAAACGCCAAGCACCAATTCGTCGCTGACATAGGCGGTCGCGGCGATACTATTGGCGGCCACTAGAATCAAGGACATCAATAAACGCTTCACGCCGCGATCCCGGTTTGCTGTAACAGCGGTTTTATATCCGGTGGACGACCACGAAACGCTACAAACGCTTCCATGGCATCTAAACTTCCGCCGCGCGCCAATATTGAATCCCGAAAACGTGCGGCGGTTGGTGGGTCGAAAATGCCCGCATCGGCAAAGGCTGCAAACGCATCGGCCGCGAGTACTTCAGCCCATTTGTAGCTGTAGTAGCCGGCGGCGTAGCCGCCGGCAAACACATGGGTAAAGCTTGCCGCAACTCGATTGAACGAGGCCGCCGGTATTACCGCCACGCGCCTGCGAACACTGCTAATGGTTTCGTCCACGCGCGCACCCAAATGTGGATCAAAATTTGCGTGTAGTTCAAAATCAAAACTGGCCAATTCTAGTTGTCGCAAAGTATCGAGTGCTGCGTTAAAGGTGCGTGTGCCGAGTAATTTTTCTAGCATCTCGGCCGGGAGCGGCTCGCCACTCTCAACGTGAGCCGAAATCAAAGGCAAGGCTTCTTTTTGCCATACAAAGTTTTCCATGAATTGGCTCGGTAGCTCGACTGCATCCCACGCCACCCCGTTTATGCCGGCTAGACTCGGGTAGACCACACGGGTGAGCATATGATGCAGCCCATGACCGAATTCATGGAAAAGCGTAATGACTTCATCATGAGACAGCAATGCCGGCATAGCGCCGGTCGGGGCTG
>JAYVYN010000201.1:0-15040 GCA_043784265.1 Gammaproteobacteria bacterium
TGGCAATCACATCGGTGGGGCGCAGGGACAACGGCGAGCGAATCAAGGTATCTGTAGCATGACCCCTAAAAGGTATAAAGCCGACGGCCATGAGAACGATCAAGCGCAACCATTGATTCATTTTACTGCCTTTGTTAAACCAATTTTTATCATTGAATAATAGTACACTTCTGCTACCGAACCAGTAAGGGCAACCTATGACCCAAAATCGCAATCGCAACCTAGGAATGGATCAACCGATCACGCGCCGGGATTTTTTGGACGGCGTAGCGAGCGCGGTGGTGGGCACGACCGCAATAGGCGCTGCGTTAAACACAGCCACTGCAAACCAAATCCAAGCGACTCAGTCTACCTCGACCTACCCACCCGCAAAGCTGGGTGACCGTGGTCAACACCCGGGTGCCAACCAGGTAGCCCATCAAATGCGTGATGGCACCTTCTGGACCAAAGCTGGACCTGTCGAGGATACCCATGAACACTACGACCTGGTGGTCGTTGGTGGCGGCATCTCAGGCCTGGCCGCGGCCGTGTTGTATCGCCAGCGCATCGGAAAAGAAGCACGCGTACTCGTTCTTGAAAATCATGACGATTTTGGGGGTCACGCGCGCCGCAACGAATTTGAAGCATCAAACGGCAGCAAATTAATCGGTTACGGTGGCTCAGAATCACTCCAAAGCCCTAGCTATTTCTCCCCCGCCGTCAGCACCCTCATACACGACATAGGCCTAGATCTAACGCGATTCAAGACTCGTTATTACGATAACACCTGGAACGATAAACGCTCACTTCAGCAGGCCTGGTTTTTCTCTAAGGAAAAATTTGGCTCCGATACTTTGGTACATCGCCGGGGCAAAGCGGCCGAATGGGTACCGAAGACTCCGCTCTCGGCCCGCGCAAAAATTGATCTCATTCAACTCATCGACAACCCACCGGATTATTTGCCAGGACTCTCGCGGGTCGAAAAACTTGATCACCTCTCCCAAAAAACCTACCAGGAATTTCTATTGACCGTTGCTAAAGTCGATCCGCAGCTAGTTGACGTCTACCAAGAATCCACCGTAGGGTATTTCGGGGTCGGAATTGATGCAACCAGCGCGCTGGACGCCTGGGGAAATGGCAACCCAGGATTTTCAGGCATGGGTCTTGGAACTACGCCTCACAAAAGCATGAGCCCTACGGGGCGGCTAGCGCTCACCGATCCCGATCAATACATTTACCATTTTCCCGATGGCAACCATGGGGTCGCCCGAGCCTTACTGCGAGCCTTAAATTTTCAGGCTCTGCCTGCGACGAGCATGGAAGCACTCACCACCACCGCTGTAAATTATAAAAAACTCGATGACCCGAGGTCTCCGGCACGCATTCGTTTGGACTCCACCGTTGTGAAAGTCCAGCACATGGGTGATCCCGGCAGCGCGAAGACGGTCGCCATTACTTATGCCAGGGAAGGCAAACTCGCCCAGGTAAGCGCTAACCACGTAATTCTTGCCTGTTGGCACCGAGTCATCCCGTACATAACCAATGAACTATCCGAAGTGCAAATCACTGCACTCAAGGACCAGCATAAAGTGCCCCTGATCTATACCAACGTACAGATAAGGAATTGGACCGCCTTCGATGCGTTAAAAATCTCCAGCATCTCCACCTCGGGAAGTTTTTGGCGCGAAGTCAAAATTGACTTCCCGGTATCCATTGGCAATTATCACTTCACGCAAAACCCACAAGACCCCGTCATCCTGCACCTCTCGAAAGTGCCACTATCCACTGAATTGGGTCCATCGCCTCGCGAACAAGCCGATGCGGGACGAGCGCTACTACAAAGTTTGAGCTTTGAGAAAATCGAATGGGAAGTACGCGATTTATTGGACCGGACCTTGTCCAGCGCCGGTTTTAACGTGGCCCGTGACATTGAAGCCATCACCGTCAATCGCTGGGCACACGGCTACGCCTATGAATACATGCGCCCCTGGGATCAATTCTGGCCCGACGGTCCACTGCCCATTGAGACCGCCCGCAAAGGATGGGGCCGAATAGCGATTGCCAATTCCGACTCTGGTGCTTATGCCTATGTACACTCAGCGATAGACCAAGCGGTACGGGCGGTCCGTGAATTAGTGGGAGCTGCTGCTGGAGCCCCTGCTTTTGCGGATTTCCCGGGCCCCCCGCGCAATAAGATTGGATTAGGTTAGGGGTCAGTAGGTTTGTACGTCGACGCCAGCAGCGTTAGCGATCGGATGTTCTGCAAATTCGTAAACGTTGTCGCCGGCCTTGATGTCAGCCTTGGCCGCGAGGGCCTATTTGGCCCAATGCGTCGCGCAATCGGCTAATCAACCCATAACCAGCAAACTCTCGGAATGCTCCACCGCGTCGGGTGTTCCGCACACCACCACCACGTCACCTTCTTTAAATATAGTGTCCTGCGTCGGTTCGCGACCGGCAATGCCGTCCCGGCGTACCGCGCTGACAGAGGCTAGCGAGCCACGACTCGTAAGCTCGGCAATGCTCCGGCCAACCGCCTATGCATACGGCGGCAATATAACGCTGTGAAACTATTGTTCCGCTGCTTCGGCCGGAAAATATTGGCGTAACATGCTGTAACGGTGACCGCGGATGTCATTCACCGTTCTGATAACGCGGGCGACCACGGCCTTGAGTAGTAACATACCGACCAACAGTGCGATTACCAACACCAAGTGATGCAGCAGCAATTGAAAATCGAGCAACATCCCAATAGTGATAAAGAACAAACCAAGCAATACATCACGATAGGAGCGGATTGTCGCTTCGAGCTGGTGACGAAATTCGGTTTCTGCCAGCAACCGCGGCGTTTCGTTTTCGACTGCCAAAGCGAGCGCGTTGGGACCTAGCAGCATATCGACCACGAGGTATCCCAGAATCGCCGGTAAGGCTAGTTTGCGCACTCCGGCGACAACGAACACCGAAGCGGCTAGCAATATCAAAATTTGCAATAGTGGGTCGTTATGCACTCTTACCCCGAACTAAAGCGTTGCAATGGTGGTGAGAGAGGGACTCGAACCCTCGACCTCGGCATTATGAGTGCCACGCTCTAACCAGCTGAGCTACCTCACCATTTATGCAAAAAAATCTATCCCAACAATCCCGCCCAAAAACCCATCAGCTAATCTAATGGCCCAACAACGGGGCCGCGATTGTCCTTAAGCACCCCTGCCCGTGTCAAGCGACTACGGCCCTCAAACGTTAAATCGAAAATGCATCACATCGCCTTCGCGCACAATATATTCCTTACCCTCCAGGCGCAGTTTCCCCTTATCTTTAGCGCCCGCTTCACCCTTACAGGCGATGAAATCATCGTACCCAATAACCTCCGCGCGGATAAATCCACGCTCAAAATCCGTATGAATCACGCCGGCAGCCTGGGGTGCCGTAGCACCCATATACACAGTCCAAGCCCGCACTTCCTTAACCCCAGCCGTAAAATAAGTCTGAAGCCCAAGCAGCGAATAACCGCCGCGAATCACCCGATTAAGGCCCGGCTCATCCAATTTCAGTTCTTTCAGGAAATCCGCACGATCCGCCTCCTCAAGCTGTGCAATCTCAGCCTCAATCGCCGCGCACACGGGAACCACAATAGCGCCTTCAAGCTTCGCCAATTCGCGCACGCGATCCAAGCGTGGGTTATTGGTAAAACCGTTCTCATCTACATTCGCGACAAACATTACTGGTTTGTCCGTCAACAAATGTAAATCGCGCAAAAATAGCCGCTCGTTCACATCAAGATTAAGCAAACGCACTGGCTTGGCTAGATTCAATTGATTGCGTACTTTTTCTAATAAATCACGCGCTTTGACCGCGTCTTTATCCGCCGTCTTTGCCGATTTCACCGCCTTCTGAAAAGCACGCTCCACGCTGTCTAGATCCGCCAGTGCCAACTCGGTATTGATTACTTCGATATCACTCGCCGGATCAATCTTACCGGCCACATGAATGATGTCGTCGTTCTCGAAACAGCGCACCACATGCGCGATCGCATCTACCTCACGAATATGCGCCAGAAACTTATTTCCCAAGCCCTCACCTTTGGATGCACCAGCGACCAATCCCGCAATGTCCACAAACTCCACCGTGGTAGGCAGTATCCGCTCAGGATTCACAATAGCCGCCAGACTTTGCAAGCGTGGATCGGGCACCGGCACCACACCCACATTCGGATCAATAGTGCAGAACGGATAATTCTCAGCGGCTATTTGCGCTCGCGTAAGCGCATTAAATAGCGTTGACTTGCCCACGTTCGGTAACCCAACAATTCCACATCGTATCGGCATTAAATATTCCCGGCGCGTGTATGTAACTTCAGCATAACTCTTTCCGCGCCTTGTTCTAGTAATAAGGGTATGCAATCTGCGGCTGCCCCGACTGCTTCTAAAATCGAATCTTCTTCGGCACGGGGAGCCCGGGTCAACACATAGTCAATTACGTCGGCCTTATTGCCAGGGTGGCCTATACCCAAGCGCAACCGCCAAAAACTCTCGCCAATATGCGCGATCGCATCCCGCAAGCCATTATGTCCACCATGCCCGCCGCCCTGCTTAAGGCGAACGCTGCCCACCGGCAAATCAAGCTCATCATGAACCACCAAAACTTCTTCCGGCGCTATTTTAAAAAATTCACTGAGCTGTCGAATCGATAGGCCACTGCGATTCATGTAAGTCGTGGGCTTTAATAGAACTAGTTCCCGCGCACCGATTGTCACTCGCGCGGTCTCGCCCGAGTATTTCCGATAGTCTCGGAACTCACCGCCATGACGACGCGCCAACAAGTCTACAAACCAGTAACCCGCATTGTGGCGAGTCAACAAGTGTTCAGGCCCCGGATTGCCTAGCCCTGCGATAATGCGTATTGGTAGTCCCGACATCGACTCACCCGTTCGAGCAACGCTCCGAAAAATGAAGAAGGGCCGCCACTAGGACGGCCCCACCGTTAAGTTGCACGTTAAAAAAATTACTTCTTCGCGTCTTTCTTAGCGGGTTCTTTCTTCGCCTCATCCTTCTTTGCAGGGTCGGCCTTCTTCGCCGCATCACCACCGGCTGCTGCCGCAGGCGCTGCCGCCGCACCCTCCGCAGGGGCTGTAGTCGCTGCTGCTGCCGTGGGTTCCGCCTCTTCAGCACGTGGGCTATGAATCGCAACCACCGCCGCATCTTCCTTAATTAACTCCAGAAGTTGCACACCCTCCGGAATTTTGAGCTGCGATAAGTGGATACTTTCATTCAACGACAATCCGGAAATGTCGACTTCGATGAATTCAGGTAGGTCTCGCGGTAGACAGCTCACTTCAACGTCGTTGCGCATATGCGAAACGATACCACCCTGGGTCTTAACGCCTGGCGATACCGCCGCGCCCTTGAAGTGCAACGGAATACTGATACGAATCTTCTCGTTTTCTTCCACGCGCTGCAAATCAATATGCGTAATCGCATTCTTGTACGGATGGCGCTGCACATCTTTCAATATCGCAGCCTGCGAGTCATCGCCCACCTTAATATTTAGAATGGTCGAGTAGAACCGCTCATTATCGAGCATGATCAATAGCTTCTGATGGCTTACCGCCAACGTACGGGCAGCTGCTTGGCCACCGTACAAAATCGCCGGCACTTTTCCTTCGTGACGCAGGCGGCGGCTCGCACCTTTGCCTTGCGTCTCGCGGAACTCGGCAATGAGTTCAAAAGAGGTCTTCATAATCTTCTCCAGTTACATCAAAAACAACACCCTCACACCGCGACCAGTTGCAAGGACACCCACCAAATTCATACAGCCAAGCTCAATCTATATATAGAGAGCTCACCGACTCTTCATCGCTAATACGCCGAATAGTCTCTGCTAATAAGCCTGCCACGCTGAGCTGGCGAATTTTTGCACAAGCCTTGGCGGGGGTTGAGAGCGGAATGGTATCGGTCACGACCAATTGATCAATGACCGAATTTGAGATCCGTTCCAGCGCAGCCCCCGAAAGCACAGCATGAGTAATGTAGGCGACCACTTGAGTAGCACCTTCCTCTTTCAAAGCTTCTGCGGCGTGACACAAAGTCCCCGCGGTATCCACCATATCGTCAATGAGTACGCAGTTTCGGCCAGCGACTTCACCGATGATATTCATGACTTTAGACTCATTAGGTCGCGGCCTGCGTTTATCGATGATCGCCAGATCCGCATCATCCAAACGTTTCGCAAGCGCTCGTGCGCGGACCACGCCGCCGACGTCAGGCGATACCACCACTATGCGATCGAATTTCTGACGCCAAGCATCACCTAAAAGTACCGGCGATGCGTAGACATTATCCACCGGTATATCGAAAAACCCCTGTATTTGATCGGCGTGCAAATCCACCGTCAAGAGTCGATCCACGCCTGCGCTGGTAATCATATTCGCCACTAATTTGGCGCCGATCGCCACACGCGTGGCACGTGGCCGTCGATCCTGCCGGGAATAGCCAAAATAAGGTACCACCGCCGTCACCCGCTTTGCAGACGCGCGCTTACAAGCATCGGTCATCATCAATAATTCCATCAAATGATCATTCGCTGGCGGACAGGTCGACTGCACAATAAACACATCACGGCCACGGACATTTTCCATGAGTTCAACATTCACCTCACCGTCGCTAAAGCGCCCGACATGCGCGCGGCCCAAAGGCAGCCGAAGGTGACGCGCAATTTCCTGGGCAAGCGCAGGATTCGCATTACCCGCGAACAATGAAATCGACAGTGAATCTAACTCAGTAGGTCGTGACATAGGTTACTCAAGCTGGCTGGGGTGGAAGGATTCGAACCTCCGAATGGCGGGATCAAAACCCGCTGCCTTACCACTTGGCGACACCCCAACAATAAAAACAATCATCAGCAAAATGATACCCAGATTCAACCCGCGGCCAATCGCGCCTTTAAGGGTGAATCATTAAGTCCTCGAACCACAAACGCCTCAAACACTACCGGCACTTCCCGCGCGATTGCACGAGCGCAATCATGCGACTCGCAGGTTATAAAAACACAAGCGCCCGTGCCGGTCAGGCGCGCTTTTCCAAACCGCGACAACCAATCGATTGCGCCCGCCACCTCACTATAACGACTCACGACCCCGAGACAATCGTTGCGAGCACCGGACGCCATAAAACCGCTAATTGTGATGGGCGCCGAATTTCTTGTCAATTCACTATCAGCAAACACTTGCGCAGTGCTAATCGCAATATTAGGCTTTAAAATCAGATAGTTATCTTCCTTTGGAGCCGTTGGCGGGTATAACGGCGTCAAACGCTCACCAATTCCTTCCGCCCAAGCCGCCCGACCGTGAACAAAAACCGGCACATCCGCACCCAAACTTAAACCCAATGCGGCCAACTCTTGTGTCGAAACACGCAAATCCCAGAGATAATTGAGCGCAACCAGCATAGTTGCTGCATCCGAACTACCACCCCCCAGCCCGGCCCCCATCGGGATGCGCTTTACCAATCTGATATCTGCTCCCAAAGGACAAGCCGTGGCCTGCTGCAAGGCCCGCGCCGCGCGCACACATAAATCCGATTCGTCGGGCACACCAGAAGCTCCTGCCAAGCGGCGAATTTCACCGTCAGCGCGCACCATAAGGTGAATTTCATCGCACAAATCCACAAACTGAAAGCATGTTTGAAGTTCGTGATAACCATCCGGCCGCCTTCCCAATATAAGCAGAAACAAATTGAGCTTAGCCGGTGCCGGCCAGTAGGCAGCTAGCCCTTGAATTACCGCATCGCGGCTCACGGGGCCAAAATCCAACGGTCCACGGAAATTCGCACACGAACTCCCGCATGTTGCAAAACTAAATGTGCTGGCAGCCAATCCCCCTGCAGGCTTAAATATCGATCATAGTCCATGGTCCAGTCCGCTTGCGTCAAATGCTCCACACGATCGACGGCATTCATCGAGATCTCAAATGTCGCCGCAGGATCAGGCACACCCAGCAGCCAAAACTTCAAGTGTTCTAAGGGTAGTTCGAATCCCAAGCGCTGCTGCAACTGAGTTACACCAAGGTCACTAGGTGGCGCATCGTCGATTGAAAGACCCGCCGGCGTATTTTTTAAATTAACGGCATGCAACCCTAAAGGCCCTGCAAGGTGCAGCTCGGTTAAACCCGCACGCTGCTGCCAATCCAAAGTCGCCTGCCACCCTTGAGTTCCAACGGCAACAGCCACTCGGCCACTCAGGTCCCACGAGGGGTTGCTTTGTAGCGCAATAACGCGTTGCGACCAGGGTATAGGCGCCAGTGCGGGCCGCAGCGTCACACACGCGACCAGCGCCCAAGCATAGGCCAGACACAGCAGCAATTGGCTCGCTACTTTATGAGGTTCTCTATGCATAAGGGCTATCTCGGCCGCGACAGTATAAAATGACCGGGAAATCGACGACACGGTCGCACTATAGCGAATATGGCATTCAATATCCTTGGCATTAATCATAAGACGGCCCCCGTCGAAACACGAGAAAAGGTCGCCTTCAGCGAAGATAGGCTGCTGAGCGCGTTGCGCTCGCTAAAACAAGCCGAAGGCGTTGTAGAAGCAGTCATTTTATCAACGTGCAATCGAACCGAGCTGTATTGGGCTGGCACGGCGGGCCCACAGGACCTCTCGAAATGGCTGGCGCAGCATCACGATAGTCCTGATCTATCGGCGAGCTTGTACCACCATCAAGAGGATTATGCGATAACCCATGCCTTTAGCGTGGCTTCGGGTCTTGACTCAATGGTATTGGGGGAAGTGCAAATTCTCGGTCAACTTAAGGAAGCCTATCGCATTGCCCAAGATTCAGGCAGTACTGGACCCGTTCTTAACAAGCTATTTCAAGCATCTTTTTCAACGGCTAAACGGGTACGAACCGAGACCCGGATCGGGGCCAATGCTGTGTCAATTGCCTCGGCAACGGTGAACCTCGCTAAACGGGTTTATGCAGACTTAAGCGCACGCAATGCGCTGCTCATCGGAGCCGGCGAAATGATTGGCCTGACCGCGAGGCATCTAGCCTCGCAAGGTGTCAAGCGCATGGTCATCGCCAACCGCAGCTTAGGGCGCGCACAGACACTGGCTGAGGAACTGAAGGCCCACGCCGTCGGCTTAAGCGATATTGATGGTGAGTTAATAACCGCTGATATCGTCATTAGCTGTACTGCGAGTCCCACCCCTATCATCACTAAACGCGCCGCGACGGCGGCAATTCGTGCCCGTAAGCGCCGACCCATATTCATGGTTGATCTTGCGGTACCGCGCAATATTGAGCCGTCCGTAGCTGACCTTGAGGACATCTACCTGTTTTCTATCGATGACTTACAGCAACAAGTCGACGAAAACCGCCAACAGCGCGAACTAGCGGCTGACAGCGCTAAGATATTAATCGAAGAGGAAGTCGCGCGGTTTCTCGTCGAATCAAGAGCGAGTGATGCGGGACCGGCAATTCGCGCGCTACGTGCCCAAGCGGATAGCATCCGACTACAAACGCTAGAACAGGCGCGGCGTCTGCATAGTTCCGGTAAAAGTCACGAAGAAGTACTGGAGTATCTCGCCAACACCTTAACCAATCGCCTACTCCATTCGCCGACTCAAGCGCTGCGTAAGGCTGCTAAATTGACCGACTCAAGCCTAGCCGAGGCTATTACCCTACTATTGACCGAAGAGCGTGATCGCTAATGAAAGATTCTATCCGTCGAAAACTCGAAAAACTCGACGAACGCTTTGAGGAAATCAGCCGATTGCTTTCCGAGCCTGGAGTGATATCGCGTCAAAATCAATTTCGCGAGCTGTCGATGGAGTACTCCAAACTAGGCCCCTTAGTGGATGGATATCGACGCTTTATATCTTTGGAGGGAGATATCGCAATCGCCCACGAACTTAGCGCGGACTCGGATTCGGCTATACAGTCCATGGGTGTCGAAGAAATTGCCGCGATAACGCCTAAGATTGTTGCGGAAGAGCTGGAACTGCAACGCCTACTAGTTCCCAAAGACCCGAATGACGACAGCAATATCTTTCTCGAAGTACGTGCCGGCACCGGTGGCGATGAAGCCGCTATCTTTGCGGGTGATTTATTCCGCATGTATACGCGCTATGCGGAGTCTAAATCTTGGGCGGTGGAAGTGTTAAGCGAAAGCTCAGGAGAACATGGTGGCTATAAGGAAATTATCAGTAGAGTGATTGGGCGAGGAGCTTATTCGCTGCTTAAATTTGAATCCGGTACCCATCGCGTGCAGCGCGTTCCCGCAACTGAAGCCCAGGGTCGAATTCACACCTCAGCCTGTACCGTGGCAATTTTACCCGAACTCGACGAAGTTCAGGCGGTGGACTTAAATCCAGCCGATTTACGCATCGACACCTTTCGCGCCTCAGGCGCCGGTGGCCAGCACGTTAATAAAACGGATTCTGCTATTCGCATCACGCACATACCTAGCGGGACCGTGGTCGAGTGCCAAGATGAGCGCTCGCAACATAAGAACCGCTCGCGCGCCATGTCGCTGCTAAAATCGCGTCTACTCGCGAGCGAACGTGAAAAACAACAATCCCAGCAAGCCCAGTCGCGCAAACTTCAGGTGGGTTCAGGCGACCGCTCGGAACGAATAAGAACTTATAATTTTCCACAAGGCCGCGTAACCGATCATCGAATTAATCTCACCCTGTATAAATTAGACGATGTCATGAGTGGTCACGTGGATGAACTTATTCAAGCATTGAACCAAGAACATCAGGCTGAAGAACTCGCGCACCAAGTCGAATGATCGAGAATTCCTCCGCCACCACTACCGCCGCTGGCGAGAACACGGTTACGGATGTGCTACGCCGAGCTACGAGCCAACTGCACGCTCACAGCGATTCGCCGCGCTTGGATGCGCAATTGCTCTTAGCGACAATCCTTGGAATTTCCCGTTCCGCATTAATCGCACGTAGCTTCGATCCTATTTCTGACGACACGCAACGGGCCTTTTTCGGCCTTATCGTCCGCCGTCAGCACGGCACGCCGATTGCCTATTTGACCGGTACCCGTGAATTTTGGTCGATGAATCTACGAGTCAGTCCCGCGGTACTGGTTCCACGACCGGAGACCGAGATTTTAGTAGAAGTCGCGTTACGCCTATTGCCGCCCAATGCCGACGCAACGATTCTCGATCTGGGCACCGGTAGCGGCGCCATTGCGCTCGCTATTGCGCACGAACGGCCTCAAGCAACCATCACCGCCGTCGAAATATCGAGTAACGCGCTCGCTATCGCCCGTGAAAATTCCAAGCATCTGGGACTTACAAAAATCCATTGGCGCCAAGGATCGTGGTTTGATGCAACCCCTAACCAACGCTTCGACCTCATTGTGTCGAATCCACCCTACGTCGCGTCCAACGATCCGGCACTAAAGTTGTTGAAAGCGGAACCTGCTATCGCTTTGTCGCCCGGTCCCAGTGGCCTTGAAGCTTTCAACGTAATTATCGCGGGCGCAGCGGCACATCTCAATAAATCTGGATGGCTAATTTTAGAGCATGGATGCGCACAGGCGGATGATATCGCAGCGCTATTAAGACAACACGGCTTTACAGCGATTGAAACTCATTTAGACTTATCGAACCAACCCCGCGTCACTCGCGGTACTATTTAATCAACTGTAGGACAAGTTCATGATCCGTGTCGAAACCTCTCTAGGAAATTTCACCATAGAATTTTTTCAGAAAGAAGCGCCGCTATCGGTCGCCAATTTCCTAAAATATGTCGATGATAGTTTCTTTGATGCCACCATATTTCATCGTATTATTCCTGGGTTTGTTATTCAAGGGGGCGGTTTTCTGGAAGATATGACTCAAAAGCAACCCCGAGCACCGATTAAAAATGAAGCCGACAATGGCTTGCGAAATACTCGTGGCAGCTTGTCCATGGCCCGCACCAACGATATTAATAGTGCCACCTCACAATTCTTCGTCAACTTAAAAGATAACAATGCGCTTGATAACCAGCGTGGCAACTTTGGCTACGCGGTGTTTGCAAAAGTTACCGATGGAATGGATGTTATCGATAAAATCGCTGCGGTAAAAACCGGCAATAGACGCGGTTTCGACGATGTTCCGCGTGATCCGGTCATCATGCACAGCGTGCGTAGACTTACTGCGCTAGACACACGCTAAGTCTTAAAATGGCGCGCAAAACATCCTGGATAGCAAGGCTGCTGCGCGCCGTTTTTATTTTCCTGATTGCGTTATTGACAATCTCTGTCGTGCTGGTACTGTTGTGTAAACGGGTCAACCCGCCCTTCAGCGCCTTTATGCTCAACTCTCGAGCCACCGCGTTACTCAGCGGCGATGACGCTTACGTATTCCGGCATGTGTGGGTAAATTTAAATGAAATATCGCCCAACCTCGCGTTAGCGGTAGTGGCCTCCGAGGATCAAAAATTTCCCGAGCATTGGGGATTTGACGTGCAGGCCATCGAAAAAGCCTATGCCCTTAACCAGCACAGTCACAAAGTTTTAGGGGCCAGCACCATCAGCCAACAAGTGGCAAAAAATCTATTCCTCTGGTCTGACCGTAGTTACCTTCGAAAAGGGCTGGAGGCGTACTTCACAGTGTTAATTGAGAGCTTTTGGACCAAGCGTCGAATACTAGAAATTTATCTTAACATTGCGGAGTTCGGCCAAGGCGTTTATGGCGCCGAAGCGGCCTCCGAATATTTTTTTCATAAATCCGCAGCACGACTGACACGCCATGACGCATCACTAATGGCAGCGGCATTACCCAACCCGCAACGCTTTTCAGTCAGTCAACCTTCGCCTTATATCCTGCAAAGACAAGATTGGATATTGCGCCAGATGCAAGCATTAGGTGGGCCAGAAATGCTGAATGAAATTGATGCGTACCCGAACCGTAAATTTAGGTAATCGCGCCAACTCGCCTATAATGACCACTGCGCCTCCCACCTCGTTATTTCATATCGCATTCTATAAATTCGTACGGATTGCAGACCCCAAAACCGTGGTCAGCGATTTAACTTTAATCACGCTAAATCGTACCGGTAGTATCTTGGTCGCCAGTGAGGGCATTAATGGCATGCTTGCAAGTACCGCCGATCAACTCGATGCGTTCGTCGAGGCGTTCGTCGATGCGTTGGCTGTGGACGCGAATTTTCGCGGCATGTTCGCGGATATTGCTTACAAGCGCACACATTGCGATGTGAAACCATTTGGTCGCTTAAAAATTCATTTAAAGAAAGCGATCGTACCGCTGGGAATCGAGGGCGTAGACGCCACGAAAAGAACGGGTATTAATGTAAGCCCGCAGGCTTGGCGTGAGTTAATTGCGCGTGATGACGTGGTAGTGATCGACAAGCGTAATGGATTCGAATATCAGATGGGGCACTTCCATAATGCAGTGAACCCACAAGTTAGTAATTTTCGCGATTTCCCAAAATATATGGAGTAAAGCCTTCCACAATGGCAAGCCGATGGTAAGAAAATAGCCATGTACTGTACCGGGGGCATTCGCTGCGAAAAAGCCGGTGCCTGGATTGCAGGCTTAGGCGTGCCCGTATATCAATTAGAGGGTGGAATACTCAACTATTTGGCTCAAATGCTCGACCCGCAGCGGGAGTGGCAAGGCGATTGTTTTGTGTTCGACAATCGCTTGAGCCTTGACTCTGGCTTAAAGCAAACCGGCACTTCCTCAGATGAAGTTTATGCTAACGAACCCGATGCGGACTGGCGTATCGCGAGAGCGCGACGATTAGCGGCGAGCTAGGCCCGAGCCTCTACCGAGCTATTAAGGCGCTGCGGCTATTAAGGCGCTGCGGCCTCCGCCACCAATACCCGTCCCGCAACCGAGCCGGTGAGTCGCGCTCTCACGTCGCTACCGCCGCGGGGCCAACTTGCGAATATCTTTGCGCTCAGACCATCATCAGTGCGGACTTTGAGCCCGGCAGCTCCGCCATCACCTTGTAAATCGACATCCAAGCTACCAGTGACCTCAAGATCATTGGCCCAGCGAATTCGATCTAAGCTCGCATGCAACCCGTGGGAATCACGGCGTAGGCTAAAGCGCCCTCCTCTTAGTCCCACACCTTGACCGCTGGTGTTCGCCACCAAACGTGCCAATAAATCACCGCAGCTTGCGAGCGATGCCGCTGCAACCTGTAGTCCCGGTTGCGAAACTTGATTGCCCGCCATTGCGATTGCGGGCACAACCGCCGTGTACTGCATTGCAAATGAAGGTGCCAGCCTTACCGAGGCTATCTCTTGCGCGCAAGTCGTATCGCCGGGTTGCAATGAACGAATGAATTGGCGCGCAATCTTCGCACCACATTGGGTACGCGCATGAGGCAATGCGTTCACATGGAAACTATTTCGCAGCACCACTTGCTGACCTTTAAAAAATTGCGCGGTGGCAGCAGCCCCATCAGCCACTGTCGTAATATTATCGAACTCACCGGAAAGAACCAGTACCGGGATCCTGGGAAACCCATGCATCTCACCCTCGCGAAAGGCTGGCAAGTGCGCGCCAACGCTGGGCCAAGCAACACATTGCTCTATATATCCGTAATCTAACGGCATGCCCCGATACTCATCCAGCGTAAACGGCGCAAAATCATCAGCGCTAGTGCGTCTACGTTGCTCGAAAACCTGGTTGCGTGCACTTAAACGTTGCGCGGGAGCTAGGCCCATGTCGAAAATCTGCGGCATATCCTGGCAGCTCACCGCCGCTGCAAGGCCCTCACTAAATTGTTTGGGATCTCGAGTGGCATCACGGGAATCGACCGATGCGCTAGCTTCAGCCATCAGTCGCAGCAGCGGCACTTCATCGCCCGATGCATAGGCTCTCGCGGCCGCATCCCCATCTCGTAATGTCGCGAGCGGTGGTGCTGAACCAAACAGCACTATTGCCAAAGTAGATGCATTGACACTGAAGTGTCGGGTCATGCCATCAACGTCACGCCCCTCACCTACACCTGTATTCGCACGCAATCGATCCAAAGCCAGTTGCATATGTTTGATTGAGCTTCCCGGAATATTCTTGCAGACCAAC
>JAYVYN010000202.1:0-4827 GCA_043784265.1 Gammaproteobacteria bacterium
GAAAATGAGTTCGAATTCCTTGAATAAATTACTGCAATCGTCAGCACGGGGTGCCGGGACGCCGAGCTGGCGATGAATTTGCTGTGAAAAATCTTCACGGTCCTGCACTACGGTCAAATTAGCCGGGGGCAAACTCTGGAACTTCAACGTACGGTATCCAGTCAGTCGCTGAGCAAGTTCAGTTGCCAAACGGCTCTTGCCAATGCGACGTCGACCCTTTATGACTACAAGACTCGCTGTCTTCTTCAAGGTCAGCTCTTGCAGGCGTTGCAGCTAAGGCTCGCGCCGGTAGAACGGCGTATAGGCTCTTGTTGATTTGGTGTAACGTTAAAAACTGCTGGCTTTATACTTGGTAACCGAAAATGAAGTGCGGCCACCAGTCAATTAGAATTGACCGTCTGCAATTTCTTCCCCACCAATTCCCTGCCCGCCCGTTTCACAGGTAAATAGTTCCTGCCCCATCTGGATAAAATCCCCATTTTTTAGACCATCGCGCAAAAATACTCCCAAAGGTACAAACATCAGAATAGTGGAGCCCTGTTCGAACCAGCCCATTTCATCGCCTTTGGCCACCACGACTGAGCATGGAAGCACGTTGGGGCCGCGATACCGCAAATGCAGCCTAACGTCGATAAATTTCAAACGCATGCTGGCTACCAAAATAGCCGCCACCGGTACGATCGTTACCACCGGTCCAGCAGGCAGCAGAGCGCACTCAATCACCGCACGCTCATTTTTGCAATACAAATTCTGAATACGCTTCACCGCCACAGGATTCACATTGCAAGTAGCACCCGAGATATAGGTAACCCGCCGCACCTCAAGGTCATAAGGAGCGTGAAAACGCCTGCCATATCGCCATCGAGGGCCCTCGCACCCAGGGGTGTTCAATTCGACTCAGCCATCCCATTAATAAAGTCAACCAACGACGCGGTGTCCGATTGGTGACCAGGAAATTAAATTCTTCGCCCCACGTCATGGAGGTGTCATCCGCATGCAATACGATTTCAAAATATGAAAATACTGCTTATCGGACTCACATTGACACTGCTTTTTGGTTTGCTGCACAAACTGTACCGATGACTGCAGCTCTCGGCCGCAAAACACCCTTCGCTCACCGGGCATGTTCGCTGGTCCATGCGTATAGCCTCCTGGATCCCCTACTACGAATACAATGGGTCGCAGTTTTTCTGCACTGATCACGCCCCGCTCGACATTGTGGAACGTCGTCAAGCCGGTTTCGACCGCTTGGCCACGCACTATCAAACCCACTTCGCTCACTCCTTGGCCGCAACGGCTACGGCGTGCGACAGCATATCGGATCTGCAATTCACCTCGCGCTACCTGTCCCTTTCCAGTTTAGTCGCTACCTGCGCGACCGATTGCCCGTGGGCGGATTCGTCCTGTCTTCGGCAGGTGTGACCTTGACCGATCTTGGCAATGTTTTCCATAACCTGACCGGATCCTACGGCGTCAACGTATTCGGCAATGATTTTTACAAAGAATGCATGGCACAAGGTGCGGCGCAGGTGCGTGACCTGGGGCCGGTTCTCGGCTCTTACCATCCGGTCATGCTCTACAACGTGAAGCGGCTGAGCGAAATATCGGGGCTTGATGAAATTTCGTTTCATATGTCGAGTACCCGAAGCAGTCATGCAGGCCGTGCGCCTGGCGCAATACCACACGGAGCGAAAATATTTGGTGCGATTCTCGGGCGCTTATCACGGTTGGTGGGGCGACGTACAACCGGGCATCGGCAATCCGATCGCCGCGCCGCACACCTATACCCTGCGCGAGATGCACGCCGCCACCTTGCGGGTGCTTAACAGCCGTCGCGACATTGCCTGCGTGTTGATCAATCCGCTGCAAGCCTTGCACCGCTGCAAGCCTTGCACCCCAACCAGTCGGCACGCGGCGATTCCGCGCTGCTTGATGGCAGCCGCCAAGCGGGGTTCGATAAAGCGACTTACACTCAATGGCTGCAAGAATACTTTGGGGTACGCGCCGACATGGTCACCTATGGCGAAACCGTAGCGGGAGGTTTTCCGATTGGTGTAGTCTGTGGCCGAGCGGATCTTATGCAGCGATATCGCGAGGATCGTCCTGCGAACATTTGTTTCGCGCGCGGCACCTTCAATTCGCACCCCTACGTGATGGGGTCCATGCACGAATTTCTGCGGCGCATGGAGAGTCCTGCGATTAGCCAACTGTATCAAGGGGTGGATGCCATCTGGAATGCCCGTGCTGCTCACCTTAACGAACGCCTGCAAAGCGCCCAAATACCCATTCGGGTCGACAATCTCTCATCAATTTGGACCTTAAGTTATTTGCAGCCTTCGCGCTATCACTGGATGTTCCAGTACTATCTTCGCGCAGCAGGCTTAGCATTGAGCTGGTGGGTACAGGCAAGATCTTACCAAGTGCATTGCCACTAACACCTGCCCGCACATCGCCGCGCTGGCGAAACATGGAGTAAATTACACGAGAGCCTATACGCCGGGTTTATCGGATTTGGTACCGGGCTTAGCAGCGCTGGTGACTGGCGGCTCGCCGCGTTCGACCGGGCTTTTCTATGATGACGTCTACGATCGCGCGCTGTATGCGGGGGCCGATAGCAACTGCACCGGCATCCAGGGAGTAGAAGTATTTCTTCAAGAAGTGGTTGACATAGATGCGTTCAACGGCGGATCGCTGTCCCATCTTGACGGAGGCGGAGACTTTAATCCTCAACAAATCCCGCGCCAGAAAACCGCAGACGGCTGCAAACCCGTCTATCCACATAACTTCATCAAAACCAACACCATTTTTGAGGTCGTGAGGCAGATCGATGGCAAGGATTCCACCGGCACGATGCCGGTGCCGGTAGCCACGCTTTTTGGCACTAATTTCCAGACGCTGAGCGTTGCGCAAAAAGCACTCAATGCCAAGGGCGGAGGTTATGCGGATGCGGTATTTACCCCCAATCCTTACGTCGCAGCTGCGATTACCTACATCGACGGTGCTATCGGGAAGATTACGGCCGAGTTAGCCGCAAAGGACCTGACGAAGTCGACTTTGATTGTCATCAGCGCCAAACATAGCCAATCACCCGCCGACTACACGCGGCTCCCTAAGATCGGACACTCGGTTTCGCATGCACTAAGCTCATACCTCGGCAGTGGCTCCGATAAGGTCACAGGCAATAACCTGGGCGGTGGGCAGGTGACTGATGACGATGTGGCTTTCATTTGGCTGAACGATCAAAGCCAACGTGCTGCCGCATTGAACGTACTGAAAACTTCGACGGCTTGTCCGATTGTCAATTCGGTAACAAAAGTGGTGCCGAAATCAAGTGCGCTGATGTGCGTCGACAACGGTCATGCCGCTCTTCTCGTATCGCACCCCTCATTAGAGCGTAAGACTGTGACCGACAGGGTTCGAACCACTCAAGTAGCACCGACGGTCATTCAAGCCCTCGGTGTGGAGCCGAGGTCTGGCGCCTCGCCCGAGGTCTGGCGCCTAGCTCTGCCCGGTCAGCGATTGGCGAATGGCAGCCAAAATTTTACCCGGTCGCCTCAACACAACTCGACGAATGCCGTGGTCAATGAGAAACATCAACGCGATAAGTCCGAAGCTTACAAAGTTGACGAACATCGACCAAAATTTCATCGATGATAGGAAAAATAACACTGAAATTACGACTGCAAGTGAACTATAGAAAAACCCCCAGACGATTGTCGCGTAACGGGTATAGGTTAATTCTTTAACACTCAGCGGTCCGTGGAGTTTCTCGGTCAATTGCGAACACAAGGGCACTCGACCACCGAATAGAGACCGGAAGAAACTCAAGGCTACCAAGGCGTAAGCCCCACACTGCTGCACCAAATCCGCCCATTCGTAGTGATCACGCAGAACAGGCCACCAGAAATACAGCATGCCCGCACTCAGCATTAGCGCGATCAACCCAGCCCACCGACCGAACCACCGCCAAATCAATATCGCAGCAATCAATAGTACCGGCCCGATTGATAATGCGGCACCTAGCCCCCTAGAACCGGACTCCGCGCTCCCGTAGTACGATAAAACGGCGTAGGCGAGTATAAAAATCGCGACCAAGGCAATTTGCAAAGTCGCGCCGCGTTTTGGAGTCGATGTCTCTACACTGATAGCCAGCCCCACAACCATTTAATAGACTACTGCCGACCAGCAATTGCTGATTAGCAATAGTCTACCTCAATGATAGGCGCTTAAATGCTACATAGCCTGGCGCTCAGCAAAGCGTTTTCCAGCCGCTCGATTTTAACCATGATACGATCTTTCCACGCCTCATGACGATCTAGGCGTTCGTGGGCTTTATCCAATAATTCCGCTTTGACCCCTTTGGTACTCGCCAGAGTCTGATATTCAGCGCGCGCTTTAATGCTCTCCTCAAAAGCTGCTCGCCATTCGGTTTCTAACTGAATCATACGCATATCGAAGTCAAAATCTAAACTGCTCATCGGTGTCGCCTTATGTTAGACAAGCCTAAGTTTTTAGACCCTTTTGGATTTGCATGCACGCCATTCGGCGTACGACTTAACCAACTACCCGCGCGCAAAGCCGGACTTAACGCGACTATCGATCGCGGCGCAACCTCAAAGCGCGCCGCCAACTGACGCTGCAAGGCGTGCCAAGCGAGATTGCGCATTTCAAGCATTTCATTCACAAATATCTCCTAAACTGAATTGACTAAGCCACCTGCCCGACCGGAATTTCTTGCGGCACCCTCGGCAATTGCATCTGCGCCCGAACCTCCGGCCAATTAATAAGACTGAGTTTCCCGCTCATATCCTCGACCAGCGAAGTGCA
>JAYVYN010000203.1:0-4549 GCA_043784265.1 Gammaproteobacteria bacterium
CATCTCACGCGTAAACAGCAGCGCGCGCCAGCCTTCGTCAAAGTAATTTTTTTAGGGTCCTCCGTATCCTTGTACGGGTCGCCAACCGTGTCACCGCTCACAGCCGCTTTGTGCGCGTACTGGAGCATAATGTTTCGATGAAAAACCATAATCTCAATCGCCGGACTTTTCTCGGTCTCACCGCAGCTGGGCTTGCCGTCCTGGGTCGGCGGAACTGGGCGCGGGCCGCCAGCGCAATGGGGGCGCGCGATCCTGACCTCCTCGTGCTTAACGGTAGGGTCTACACGGTGGATTCGCGTCAACCCACAGCCGAAGCCTTTGCGGTCAAAGACGGCCGCTTCATAGCCGTCGGCAGCACCACGGACATCCGCGCGCTCGCCGGCGTGAACACCAAGATCTTCGATGCGCAGCAGGTGACCGTCGTTCCGGGTTTCAATGACAGCCACAATCACGCTCCTGGCAATGAGCTTTTGTACGAAGTCTTGGTGGGCAATCCGTACGACGTTGAATTCGTCAGTATTGCCTCGATCATCGACAAACTTCGTGAGCGGGCAGCAACCACTCTGCCTGATACGTGGGTGGAAGGATATTTTTACGACGACACCAAGTCTAAGGATAAGCGTGCTCTCACGCTGCACGATCTGAATTTAGTATCCAAAGATCTTCCCGTCGTGGTGATTCACCGCGGCGGTCATACGGCTTTCTACAACAGTAAAGCATTCAAAATGGCCGGCATTAGCAAATTGACGCCGAATCCTCCGGGTGGTACCTACGATCGTGATTCCAAGGGCGAATTGACAGGGCGGGTGACTGACAATGCGCGCACGCGAATCGACGCTATAGGCAAGCGTCGGCAATATTCAGGGGAAGAGGCGCTGCGGCGCGACCGCGATGGGCTGGCGTTTATTTCAAAGCAGTTCGTGAGATTCGGCCTCACTAGTGTGTGTCATGAAAGCGGCAATCTCTACGCACTACAGCAAGTGCGCGAACGCGGTAACCTTCTGCACCGCGTGAGCTACGAGGCAGAGGGGCAGGTATTGGAGGCAATGATCTCCGGCGGAATGGCAACGAGCCTGGGTGACGAGTGGTTACGACTGGGTGCGACTTGCGAGCATGGCGTTGACGGATCGTTCTCGGAACGCACCATGGCGATGAGCGTGCCGTATCCCGAAAGCAAAAGCGGCTACAGGGGCAATCTGACCGAAACGCAAGACGTGCTGAATACCTGGTGTGAACGTGTGCATCGCGCTGGCATTCAGATGAATTGCCACGCCAACGGCGATATCGCTATCGATCACGTATTGACCGCGTATGAGCGCGCATTACAATTAGCGCCGCAAGCTGGGGCTCGTCCGAAAATCACGCACTGCACACTGGTCAATGACGACCTGGTAGGTCGAATTAAAGCCATCGGCGCTGTACCGGCCTTATTTACGTCGTATGCGTACTACAATCCCGACAAGTTTCATTTCTATGGTGAAGAACTCATGAAGCGCTGCATGGCTTTTCGCACATTGCTGGATGCAGGAGTGCCCGCTGCAGCGGGATCAGATTTCGATCCCGGTCCGTTTTCACCGCTCATGGGCATTCAAGGCATGGTGACACGCACCGGTTGGAATGGCGAATTATGGGGCGCGAATCAGCGCATCAGCGTGGCTGAGGCTTTACAGGTCAATACCTTGAACGGCGCCTATGCAACTCGTGAGGAACGCATGAAAGGATCGATCACTCCCGGTAAATTCGCCGATTACGTGCTTTTAGCCGAAGACTTGCATACGATCAATCCGGGCAAGATTAAGGACATTAAAGTGCTGCGCACAGTCGTGGGTGGCGTTACGCGCTACCAGGGGTAACTCAAAAGCGTTTGCCTATTCTTGGCCTGGTTAGAAAGGCTGCCGGGTCTATACAACGAGTTTGGGTTGTAATATTTCCGCCTGGGCCACGGTCTTGTGGTTATGAAGCGCAACCTTATTCATTTACCTTAAGTTAAGGACAATTATGTCGTTTACAAATAAGTTTATCAGCGGCCGGAGCTTGCAAAACACAATGAGTCGCCGATTGTTCATCACAGGGGTCGGTGCGGTGACTAGCGCGCTTAGCTACAAAGTGTGGACGGCATCTGCATCTGTCCCACTGCCGGGCGGTCCCGTCCGTATAGAAAAATTCTCTGCGGCCGGCAAGAGTGAGGGTGTGTTACGTCTTCCAAAGATCGTGAAGAGCGAGGCTGAATGGCGCGCGCAGCTCAGTCCTTTGGCTTATCAAGTGGCGCGACAGTCGGGAACCGAGAATGCGTTTTCGGGCGAGTACGCCGCGAATCATGCAGACGGCTTGTACCGCTGTATCTGCTGTGATACGGCATTGTATGATTCCGCAACAAAATTCGAATCCGGCACCGGCTGGCCGAGCTTTTGGAAACCAATTTCCCGGTTCAACGTGGTGCAGAGTAACGATAGCACTTTTGGGATGCAGCGCGATGCCGTCTCGTGTGGTCTGTGTGATGCACATCTCGGGCACGTGTTTGATGATGGACCCAGGCCTACCGGCCTGCGTTATTGCATGAATTCAGTGTCGCTGCATTTCGCAGCACGAACTTAATCGCACAGGAGCAATTATGTTATTTCAAAAATTACTGCGACCGTTGCCGCTGATGGCAACCATGGTGTTTGGTTTTACGAGCCTCGCGTTGTGGCATTCGCCTCTGCTGGGAGCGGAGGAGTCGGCGGTGATTATTGCGCCGCCACTGGTCGACAATCCGAAGCTCTCCGGAGCACCCCAAACGGCAGTTCTCGCCGGCGGTTGTTTTTGGGGAGTGCAGGGCGTGTTCGAACACGTTCGAGGCGTAGTCAAGGTATTCGCGGGCTATGCGGGCGGTGAACGCAGCACGGCTGACTACGAGACGGTAAGCTCAGGAACTACCGGACATGCGGAATCGGTGAAAATCATGTTCGATCCTGCCGTAATTTCGTACGGACAAATTCTGCAAATCGCATTTTCTGTCGTCCACGATCCGACACAGCTCAATAGGCAAGGACCGGATGTTGGCACGCAATATCGATCTGCAATCTTCTACTCCGATGACGGCCAGAAGCGCATTGCCGATGCTTATATTCGCCAATTGGACCAGGCTCATGCTTTCCCCCGCCCCATCGTTACACGGGTCGATCGTTTGAAGGGTTTCTATCAGGCAGAGAATTATCACCAGGACTACCTGATCCACAATTCAACGTCGGGGTACATCGCTAGGTACGACATTCCAAAGGTGGATAATTTCAAGCGAACATTTCCGGAACTCTATACTGGAAAGCCCGTGATGGTGCTCAATTAGTATTCGCGCAATTAGTATTCGAACTGATACGACAGCCCGATGCTGCTGCCTGGATCATTCTCCGAGGTTGTTCCCTGGGTAAGGGCGGTACCGTTACCCAATTTAGTCTGCAGTTTGAGGTGCTTGGTCAGATCAACATCGACCTGGACCTGGGTCGTTCCTGTGGTGGACTGTTTGCCGACCACATACACCCGTTTTGAAATGTAGCGGCCGGCCTCGATGCTCGCGCCGGAACTCTCGGTCCCGGGTGTGGTAGTCGAGCTTCCCGCACCGACCGAAAGCCGATCTAGACCCAGGGTCTTTTGCAGCTTGACCAGCGGATTTAAGCCAGCGCCGCCGACTCCGCTTAAACTCGCGAGCGCCGTGCCGATTTGCGCCGCCTGCAGCGCGGTAAGCTGTGCCGGATTTTCCCCGAACAATAAGAGTGACAGGATTTCGTCCTGTGAACGCGATGGGTTGCTGCTGAACTCGAACCGGGGCGCGTCGGCAAGCCCCGTAATCCGCAGGTACGCCGTGATGTCCGCTATATCCGTTTGTGCCGTAAAATCTAGGGTGGCATCGATCTTCTTCCGCAGTCCAGCGCCATCGAAACTCACGCGTCCCGCAGTAAAGTCGAGTCTTTTGCCGGCGAAAGCAAAGTCACCGCGCTGTAAATCAAAATTTCCCGACACCTCGGGAGCGGCGGTCGTACCGCTCAGGTGAATTTCACCGCCCAGTTCAGCATCCAATCCCCGTCCCTGAACTAGGATCTGTTGCGGCGCGACGATGGCCACATCCAATCCGATGATGAGCCGTTTTTCCTGAGCCACTACCATCGGCTGGCCTCGCCTTCTCACATCGAGTATGGCTACCTCAGGCGGCAGGCTATTCGGAATACCGATCACTGTGCGATCAGAGGTGACCGTGCCGACAATGTCGAGCCGCTCGCGCGCGGTACCGTGCACGCGCAGATCAGCATCGATGGTCGCCGTAACGATAGTGCTGGCGATGGGCTGAGCATGGCGCGCAGTGATTCGCAAATCGACCGGGATGTTTGGCTGCAGTACGCCTATGCTACCCGTCATGGAAACGGTGCCCGTGGCAGCATTGGCCTTGAAACTCTTGATTTGCAGCGCGCCCTCGGCGCCTACCATCTGCGCGCTAATTTGCGACAAATTGATTCCGCGGCCATAGTCACGAATATTGCCGCCCGTGAGCGAGAGCATACCGCCAATTTGTGGGGCA
>JAYVYN010000204.1:0-22239 GCA_043784265.1 Gammaproteobacteria bacterium
TTGGAAATACCATGGCGGTCACGCCGGTTCGCGCAAAGTACTCTTGGTACAAGAGGCGCAGTGCTGGTAAGTGCTGATCGCGCGCTGCTGCGTATGCAGACTCCGCAACAAAGTTGATCCCGCTGGGCAGCACGTCGCTACGAAAGATCTTCTGAATGTCCGGGCTAGCGCGCGCAACTAAAGTGTCGAAATCCAGTCCAGTGTGATATTCCTTTAAATACCGAGTGAGTGCGACGCGCACGTCGTGGTTCTGGACGGGATAGGTCGTTAAGTCGATGAGCCGTGCAAGACCCGGCAAGTGCGTTTCGATGATTTCTGCGCCGGCTGCTTGCAAGCGCATCAGTGCCAGGTTGGTCAGCTGCTCGACTTGCGGATCTAGATCCGTGAACCAGTAATCACGCACCACACCGAGCCGCAAACCTTTGAGCGAAGTGACTGCTGGGGAGCGCCAATCGTTGGTCAGGACCGAGTCGAACAACAGTAGGTCCGCCACGCTACGCGCATGCGGCCCGACTTGATCGAAAAGCGGAGAAATCGGCACACAGCCTTTGGTTGAATATCTACCTGTCGTCGGTCGGAAACCTACAATACCGCAAAATGCGGCCGGTACTCGAATGGACCCTTGCGTGTCCTCAGCGATCCCTAAGGGCGCCAAGTGGGCGGCTATGGCGGCGGCTGTCCCGCCGCTGCTGCCACCGGGAATTCGAGTGACATCGTACGGGTTGTGAACCGCACCAAACGCTAGGTTATTGCTAGTCCAACCGTAGGACAGTTCGTGCAAATTAGTTTTTCCGAGCACGATGGCACCGCTTGCACGAAGTGCGGCAACCACGGGCGCATCCTCGCTGGGACGAAAATGACGCAGTCCCGGTGTACCGGCGGTGGTCGGGTATTCGCGCGTATTGACGCTATCCTTTACCGGTATCGGCAGGCCGAACAAAGCGCCCGGCTTAACGCCAGACCGACGCTCGACGTCGCGGGCGCGAGCATCTTCAAGCACCCGAGCGGGATCAAGGGCAATGAACGCATTGAGCGCGTGCGCCGCCTGACAGCGTGTAAGCAACGCCCCTGCGTAGCGCTCCGCGCTGAGAGATCCATCGGACATTCGCGCAACCGCTTCGACAGCGTTCAAGTTGAGCAGAGCGGAATCGTCGGCGGCAGCAATCGTGGCGGGAGTGTTCAAAACGCCCGCTTCGCCGGCACCCGACATGACCACCATCGCCGACGTTCCCAGCACGAAAGTGCGGCGCGACACGTCAGGAAGCTCGGACATTGGTGGGTTTGAACGTCTCACGCTGACAATGTAGCACGGCGATTAGCGCTCTGCTCTGTGAAGCAATCACCCATCGAGATTTTTGATGGCGATCCACGGGAGCGGGCGACGCCTAGCCGATACGAGCCCCTCCGGCTCGGCGCTTGGTTTTCAGGGCCAGTTATCGGGCCTTGGTCCGCAATAGTCAGAATCGCAAATGGCAGCACGCTCTGCCGGCGAACAATGCCAAATAAAGTTCGTGCATACTGGTTAAATTCCGCGTCGGCGCCGACGTACGGGTGGTAAAGATGGGGCTGGACCAGACACAAGGCAAGTTACAGGACGCATACGGACAGGCGCTGCGAGCGTTGCGCATGGGCCACGCCGAAACCGCTGAGCGGCAGCTACGAGCCATCCAGGCCGTGGCCCCCGGCGAAGTCAATGTTCTGCGCCTGCTCGGAGTCGCATTGCTGGCACAGGATAAAGTATCGCCCGCAATCGAGACCCTCGAACGCGTAGTTGCCTCAGCCCCCAGCTTTTGGCCAGCGCGCACCGACCTCGCGCGAGCCTACCGCGCCGACGGGCGTTTGGAGCCGGCACGCGAGGAGCTACGGCGGGTCGTGGCAGCCGCGCCGGGACTCGACACTGCGTGGCTCGCCTATGGAGATGTGCTCGTCGAGCTTGGAAAATACCCAGACGCAAAGTTTGCCTATGAGCGTGCCCGGCTCGTCGATCCTCAGTTCCGACGGATTGAGGAGGCCGCTGCAGCGCTAGTCGCGGCAGACCGCAAGACGGCTGAACTCATATTTCGCGATATCCTGCAGATCGACGCTAGCCATGTAGCGGCGCTGTGTGGGCTTGCCGCGGTCTCACTGACCGTCAGCCGCGGCGGTGATGCGCTACGGTTGCTCAGGCATGCCCTCAAGCAATCGGTCCATCTTCCGCTGGCCTGGCGCGGCCTATGTCAAGCCTTCGTCGATCTCGGGCGCCTCCCCGAGGCAGAATCTGCGGCTCGCCGCCTTCTTAAAATCGAGCCTGAAAACCCGAAAAACTGGATACTGCTGGGAACGGTGTGCACCCGCCTCATGCGTCAGCCGGAGGCGCTGGTGGCTTTTGAGGAGGCGGCGCGTTTGAATCCCGGCGAAGTGCGCCTGCGGCTGTCGATCGGCCATATACACAAGACTCTGGGCCAGCGCCGCGAGAGCGAAGAGGCATACAAAGCATGCCTTCATCTGGACCCGAGTTTCGGCGAGGCCTATTGGAGTCTCGCCGACCTTAAGAACTACGTATTCAATGGTGCCGAGATTGCCGCCATGGAGGGCCTATTGAAGGGCGATGGCGGCGACGACCTGGACCAGGCGCAAGTACACTTCGCGCTGGGGAGGGCGTTCGAGCACAATAAGAATTACGTCGCGGCATTTGAGCACTACGCGACGGGCAATACGCGCCGCCGCAAAACCATTTCTTTCGACATCGAGATTTTCGAGAGTAAGACACGACGCGTGCGCGACTGTTTCGACGCTGCGTTCTTTGCCGAGCGGGCCCAGGCCGGATGCATCGATCCCGCGCCGATCTTCGTCGTTGGGCTACCCCGCTCCGGCTCGACTCTGGTTGAGCAGATTCTCGCCAGTCATTCAAGCGTCGAAGGGACTTTCGAATTGCCGAATGTACTGACCATCGTCAGGGAATTCGATCATCGCCATCAGCAGCACGACGGCTATCCCGAGAACCTGCGCACGGTCCCGCTGGAACAATTCGAGGCACTGGGTCGCCGCTTCCTCGACGAAACGGCCCCCATCCGCTCCGGGCGGCCGCGCTTTATCGACAAAATGCCGAATAACTTCAGCCACGTGGGTCTGATCCACAGCATGCTGCCCAATGCGATCGTCATCGACGTACGGCGTCACCCGATGGACTCCTGCTTCAGTACTTACAAGCAGTATTTCGCGGAAGGACAGTCGTTCAGCTACGACCTCGCTGACCTTGGCCGCTACTATCGGTGTTATCTAAGCCTCATGGACCACTGGGACGAGGTACTGCCGGGGAAGGTGTTTAATCTGCGCTACGAGGAATTGGTGCGCAATCCGGAGTCGATCATCCGCCGCCTGTTGACGCATTGCGGGCTGGACTTCGAGCCAAAGTGCCTCGCGTTCCACGCGACCAGGCGGCCGGTGCGCACGGCCAGTGCGGAGCAGGTGCGCCAACCCATGTACACCTCGGGCGTCGGATATTGGCGGCACTTCGAGTCCGATCTCGAACCTTTGCGGCGTGCATTGGGCGATAGCCTGGAACGCTTCGCGGACGGCTGCTGACGCCTGTCCAGTGCCTATTGAACACTCGATCAGCTCCAATTTCTTAAATCATTGACAGGCAGCGCCTGCGCAAGACATGATCGGCGGTACAAGCATGGCATGCAGCAGCGCGCCATGAACCTACGAACAATAAAGGGGATGATGCAATGCGAACAATTGCAGCGCGTTCGACTACCAGATTGTCACGCCGGAAACCGGCTGCCGTGCCGCATACTTCGCGCTCGAAGCTCGCAATTGCCATCGTGGCCGCGCTTTCAGGAAGCGCTGCAATGTACGTGGCTCCGGCTATGGCGGCTCCATCCTCCTCCAACACAACTCTCGAGGAAGTGATAGTTACCGCCCGCAAGCGGACAGAGAACCTGCAGGACGTTCCGATCAGCATCAACGTATTCACGAGCAAAGATTTGCAGAATCTGGCGATCTCGCAATTCGAAGACTACGCCACTCTGAGTCCGTCGATTTCGTTCGTCAGTGCCGGCCCCGGCACACAGACATTCGTCATGCGCGGCGTGTCTGACGGCAGCAACCCGAATTATGCGAACAGTGCGTCGACCGCATTCTTGGTCGACGACATGTCGATGAATTACTACGGGACCACGCCCGATCTCCATCTTTACGATATCGCACAAATCGAGGTGCTCAACGGTCCGCAGGGAACGACGTTCGGCGCGGGTGCCATGTCAGGTGCGCTGCGCTTCATTACCAACAAACCCGATCCGAAAGCATTCAGTGCCGGCGTGAACATCGACGGCGGCAAGATAGACGGGGGCGGCCATAACGGCACGGTCGAAGCTTTCGTTAACATGCCGATAATCGCGGACTGGAGCGCTTTGAGGATTTCCGCCTATAGCGACTACCACGGCGGCTTCATCAGTAATCTCAACACCACTCGCAACTGGGTCAACGGCACGGTTTCTAACAATTCTCAGTGGGCGGGGCGTAACTACAACGTGGAGAAGGTAACCGGCGCCCGCATCGCGTACGGTCAGAAGTTTGCAGAGGGCTGGAAGGCATCGTTGACCTACAGCTACCAACGTCAGCTCGCGCACGGCGCGTGGGATCAGGATCCTACGATCGGCGGTGCCGCCGGCGCCGACGGTACCTTGGTTAACGGCCCAGTACGCCCTGTTGGCACTCGTGACGTGGTGCGTTTCGGCCCTGAGTTTAAACAGAACTACGCGAAGACACTGGACTTCCATCTAGACGGCGACGTCGGAATCGGCGACCTGGTCTTCGCCAGTACTTACTGGGCGCAAGATGATCGACTGGTGAATGAGTACTCGGAATACATGCAGTACGTAAATTCCGGTTCGCTCACGGCGACGTCGCAGCAAGCGTACGCCTGCCTCACGGACCCGATTAATAATCCGACCATCGGCTTCAGCGGCTGCAATGCACCGACTCTGAATTACGACTACATTCAGCACATCCAACGTTGGTCCAACGAGTTGCGCCTCCAATCGAAGGAAGGTGGTCGTTTCCACTGGCTAGTAGGCGCTTACTGGGAAAAGACTCTCGACAACTACGGTGACTACTTTCACATGCCCGGGATGCAAACCGCTGGGGCACAGTGGCAGGCCTCCGCCGTCTACTACGGCCAGACCGGCCTGCCGCCCGCACCCGATGATTGGTACAGCTACGTGGCACGCACCGACTACCTGCAAACAACGGAGTTCGCCAACTTAAGCTTCGACATCACACCCCGATTGCATATCGAGGCCGGCACGGTGCACTTTCACTCGAGTTTCAACACCTCGACCTACGGAGGATACTGGTACTCGCCGCAGGCAACGACTGAGGCGCCTGGCGCCTCGCACAAATGGAACAGCAAAATCGGGATAAGTTATAAGGCTTTGGACAACCTGCTGGTGTATGCCGATGCCGCACAGGGGTTTAGGGATGGCGGTGTCAACAGCGGTCTTCCGACCCCCTGCGTCAAGGCTGGCATCCCGCCGCAGTACACACCGGATACCGTGACGAACTTTGAGATCGGCTGGAAGTCCACCATGCTCGACAAACACCTGCAGTGGAATGGCGCGGTTTACTACATGCCGTGGAAAAATCTCCAGTCCCTGATATTTGATCCAGCGGTTTGCGCGTCGTCCAGTTTTAACGCCAATATCGGCGATGCCCTGATTTATGGCGTGGAATCCGACATCAAGTATCAAGCGAATGCGTTCCTTAGCATGGGGCTTTCGGGGAGCTACAACGACTCGCGCGTCAAGACGGATACTTTTTACAACCCCAATTTCCAGGTTGCGCCGGGGGAGCGATTGCCCTACGTGCCGTACTTCAACTGGAGCGGAAACGCCCGTTACGAAGCGCCGCTCAAGGATGCTCTGCATGGATACGTTCAATACGACATCGCGCACAAAGGCGACATGTGGAACGCCTTGAAAGCCACCGGTTCCAATGGCCTGCCGCGCGTATTGCAGCCAGGCTATTCGGTCATGAACTTGCGTTTTGGTCTTAATCAGGTCGACGCCCATTGGAATGCCGAGCTCTACATCAGCAATCTCACCAATAAGAATGCGGTGATTTATACCAACGAGGGCAACTTCGACTTGCGCCAAACGGTGAATGAGCCACGCGTATTCGGAGTTCGGCTTGCCTACCAGTTCGGCGATAAGGGCCAAAGTAGCAAATAAAGAATAGGTCGCGCTGGTGGCATGGCCAAGCAGCGCCCGCTGGGCCGGTCCGACAGGGGCACAGGCGTTAGCGTTGCAGCCGCCATCAGCGCTCCAAAGGGGTTCTGATGGCCAACATAGCGAGGGCTGCAACGGCAAACGGCACGCTAAATAATGCGTACAGATGCGCAGGGCTCCAACCACGGTCTAGCAAAGCGCCGGATAGAACGGGCGCGAGAATCGCACCGAGACGACCGATGCCAATCGCCGAACCCATGCCGGTTGCGCGAACCGCAGTTGGATAGAGCCTAGGTCCGACCACATAGAGACCCGCCATCGCGGCATTTGCGAGCATGCCGAGCAGCAATGCGGTCCACAGCGCTATAGTCAAGTTATGCACTGTTAGGCCAAACGCGCCGATCGAGAGGCTAGTCGCTAGTAGCGTGATTACTAGCAGGCGGCGCGCATCCACGCGCGACGTGGCCCAAGCGTACAACCCGCAGCCGGCGATGCCGCCGCAGTTCAGCAGCACACCGCCTGTCAGACCCTGGTTAGCGGAGAGACCTGCGGCAGTCAGCAACCGCGGCGTCCAGCTAACGATGAAATAGAAGCCTGCCATCGTGCAGAAGAACACGAACCAACCAACCACCGTTGTGCGCGTGATCAACAGCGCAAACACGGTAGACGCCCGCTTCTTGATCCCATCCTCGGCAGTCGGTCGGTCCGGCAGCGCGCTCACGGGCGCCTGATTCTGCGCGCTGAGAAGTTCGTTCACGCGGCGCAGCGCGGCCGGCGGCCGGCGCATCAGGAGAAAGTCCAGCGACTCCGGGAGTCGCCGCCAGGCGATAGGCACCAGCGCCAGCGACAGGGCTGCCCCGATCGCAAACGCAGAGCGCCAACCAAAATGGGGGATGGCGAGCGCAGTTAGCGCGCCACCAATCGTCGCTCCGACCGAATAGCCGGTTGCGTAGACAGCGAGTGCAACGCTACGCCAGCGGTCCGGGGCATATTCGGAGACGAGCACCGCAGTGCTCGCGATGGTGCCCCCGATACCGATACCGGTCAAGACGCGCAAGACCAGTAGCGCTCCGAATCCGGGAGCAACAGCCGAGCCGACCATGCCGAGGCTGGCGATCATCACCGAACATAAAATGATCGGCCGCCGGCCGAGGCGATCGGCCCACGGCGCGACCAGCAACGAGCCGAGTCCCATGCCAATCAAACCAGCGCTCAAGAGATAACCGAGTTGGCCGTCCGTGAGATGCCACGCAGACTTGATCCCCGATGCAGCAAATGACATGGCGAGAATATCGAAGCCATCCAACATATTGAGACAAACGCAAACCCCCAAGGCGAACAGCTGAAATGTCGTCAAGCGTCCGGCCGCCACGCTGCGTTGCAGACCGTTGCTCATCCCGCGGTCCGGCAGCCAACGCGGGAGCGACTAATCAGGCTATAGCGCGAGCCAGGGTGAATGAGCCGAGCGGAACTGACAATCATTCCACCTGACCACGTACGACGCCGGACGTGCAACACTGATTCGCCCGTCGGCACCCTAAGGAGCGACCGTGTTGTACGGTCTGGCATCAGTGACTGGATCACATGCTCTGCTGCGTCGAGCGGCGCGAGGCTCATCAGGTATGCATTCGGGGTCGCGCGCGTGAAATCCTGCCGCAGGTAATGCGGCGCGAATGCAATACTTACGTAGCGCTCCTCCAGCTGTATAGGTCGATCGTTCTCGCTGTGCACGATGACGGAGTGAAAGACGACCGAACCCGGCAGAACTTCCAGCTCGGTGGCCGTGCCCAAGTCACAGCACGTGCGCGCGAGGCAATGTACCTTCGTGGCATGACGGTGGCCGCGCTCGATGATCTCATCGTGGATGTTGCGAACCTCGAGAAGGGTCGACTGCGGCACGCGCGGCGCCACGCGAGTACCAGCGCCCGGGCGTCGCCATAGGATACCCAGCGCGGCGAGATCCTTTAGAGCGCTGTGTACGGTCATGCGGGCCGTCCCGAACCCTTTAGCCAGCTCGCTCTCGGACGGTACGTGGTGCCCTTCAGGCCACGCGCCCGACTCAATCTTGGCGACGACGAACTGCTTAATTCGCTCGCCCAGCGGTCGTTTTGCAGCCGACCCCGCCGGCAATTCAATACCGGATTTTTTTAGCCGCTTAATCGACCCCGCCATCGTTACTCCAACAAGGTGATCGTGCCGATGCCTTGACAAATTGCAGCCCTAGTCTATATATTTTTACCCTAGGCTAATGAAAATGCAACATTCCAATCGCCTTAGAGGGAAACAGCCGTGACCAAGCCTCACTGTGTAGTGACCGAAGATGACAAGGTAGCGTTTGCGCGCGATGGCGCCATTTGTATTCGAGGGCTCTGCTCGGCAGCGGAGCTTGCCGGTGCGGCCAATGGCATCGAGCGCAACTTAAATTCGCCGAGCGCCAACGCCAAGGTCGCGAGTAGTGCGGATGATCCCGGTTTTTTCTTCCAGGATTTTTGCAACTGGCAGCGCATCCAACAATATCGCGATTTCATCTTTCAATCGAAGGCAGCTTCCGCCGCCGCGCAGCTGATGGGCGCATCCGTCGTCAGACTTTATCACGATCACTTGCTCGTCAAGGAGCCTGGCACTCGGCAGCGCACGCCGTGGCATCAGGATCAGCCCTATTACAATATTGAGGGGCGAATGAGCGCAAGTATGTGGCTACCGATAGATCCTGTGCCGCGTGAGTCCTCGCTCGAAATCATCGCTGGCTCGCACCACGGGCCGTGGCTCATGCCGCGCGCATTTCTGGATAGCGAAGCAAGATGGTTCCCAGACGGCAGTCTGGCCGAGCTGCCGGATATCGAAGCGAATCGCGATGGCTACCCGATTATTCGCTGGGCGCTGGAGCCGGGCGATGCAGTCTTCTTCCACATGCTGGCGCTGCACGGCGCCGCCGGCGTGAGTGGTGTGAGTCGGCGTCGCGTGCTGTCAGTACGCTTTATTGGCGAGGACATTCGCCATGCACCTCGGCGCTGGAAGACGTCACCGCACTTTCCAGGTTTAGAGGAGACACTGCCGGCGGGAGCCCCTATGGCTCACCCACTCTTTCCGATCGTCTGGGCCGCCTAACATGCTGTGCCAACGGATCGGCACGGGAACTCATTCCACCTTCCACAATGCCGCGCGTAGCTGGATACCCGTGGTATTCGGCTGCCTATCGATGCTGGGATTCGACGCCGTCGTGCACGCGGCCGTTGGCTTCGAGCCGATCACCCCGGCAATGGCAGACAGAATTATTACGCTGACCGGTCATGATTTAACTATTGATCAAGTGCTCGTGGTCGCGCGCCATGGCGCGAAGGTTGCGCTGAGCCCCGAGGCAAGGCGGCATGAACAGGATGCCTACGGTCTGCTACTAGAGGGCGCCGCCGAGGGCATTCCGATTTATTGGTTTAATCGCGGCGTCGGCGAGCAGCGCGAAGTAGAGATCTTCGCGGGCGATCCGCTCGCACCGAACAATAAAACCAAGATCGCGCAGACGCAGTTAGCAGCGTTTCGGGACGGCCCCTCTTGGGGCTACGGGCCCGAGGTCATGCAGGAGGAAATCATCCGCGCCATGATGGTAGTTCGCGCCAACGCAATGGTGTATGACGCGCCGAGTCCCCAGCTTACGCAGATGTTGCTCGACTTGCTGAACAGCCAAGTCACGCCGGTGGTGCAATCACGCGGCACAGTAGGCGAAGGCGATCTCGCACAATTCTACAACGTCGCCGGCACGATGGTGGGAGTCGGCGAAGCCTACTACCAGGGGACCCGCATGCCGGCAAGCAAAGCGCTGGCGCGTGCCAAGCTTAAGCCGCTGCAGCCCTTCGCTGCGGACGACAATGTACTCACCAGTTCCAATGGCTATGCGACGGGTGAAGCTGCGCTCCTCGTAAGCGATTCGCAGCGGGCTCTTGACTGGGCCGATCTCATTTATGCGATGGATCTGAACGGCATGAACAGTAGCGTCACACCGCTGTCTCTAGCGGCCCAGTCGAATCGGCCGTTCAAATGGCTGAACTGGCATGCCGCGCGTATGCTCGACATGATTAAAGGCAGTTATCTATTCGAGGCTGACCAGAAACGGATTATCCAGGATCCGGAAAGCCTCAGAGCTTCCTCCATCCGTCAGGCTTCAGCCTGGCAAACGTGGGCGCAATTGCGGGACGACCTCACGATCCAGTTAAATTCCTCCGATCACAACCCGGCGATTCGATTCGGGTTATCGCCATCGGATTCGTGGGAACTCGCGACACCACAATTACTGAAATTCTACGTCAAGGGTGGCCCCTACAGTCACGGTGAGCACGGGTTTATCGTCTCGAACGCCAACTGGGACCCGTATCCGTTGGCCAATGAGATCGAGGCGTTCACGATCGCACTCGCCAACATGGACGTCGCCGTGGCGCAGAGGATCGAGCGCTTCTCGAACCCATTCTTCACGGGAGTGAAGGCCGACGAACTCCTAACCGAGAGCCAAGCCGCCGCCCTCGTCATCCCTGCTTACGGGTATGTACCAGCGAGCCTGTTCCAGGAGGTGCAGAGTGCAATTAATCCAATCACCCCCTCGGGCAATGCGATCCTCGCAACCGTCGAAGACCTGCAGAGCCAGACGCGGCTCAAAGTCGCGCATGCGCACGTAGTGCTCGACGCCACGGTCGACCTCTTGGGCGAGGATCTGCTGACCGCTTCCCTGTGGATGGATCTGCGTGCGAAACAAGACTCGAAACGCGCCTTTGGTGCGGCTCCGACTGCAGCGTGGGCGAGTTTTCGGCAGCTCGTGCCATTTCAGGGCGTCGCGGCCCGGCCGCAACAACCCGTCGGTATGCTTGCTGCCGCATTTCTCAAGACCCACGCCGTAGACGCTTTTTACCCATCGGCTGGGAAGATGCCGCTATCTCCGTCTCCAGACAGACAAAACCTAACGCCATGAAGCTTAAGGTCAAGCTGTAAACAGTCGCCATAATTTTTTCGGCGGGGACTGCGGCGCCGACGGCACCTTAGGTTAACGACCCGGTACGCCCTGTCGGCACTCGCGACGTGATGCGTTTCGGCCCTGAGTTCAAACAGAACTACGCGAAGACTTTGGACTTCCATCTCGACGGCGACGTCGAAGCAAGCGTACGCCTGCCTTACGGACCCGATTAATAACCCGACTATCGGCTTCAGCGGCTGCGACAACTACAGTGACTACTTTCACATGCCTGGGCTGCAAACCGCTGGGGCGCAGTGGCAGGCTTCCGCCGTCTACTACGACCAGACCGGGCTGCCCGACGGGGTAAATTCTTTCTCCGTACAGGCTAACTCCAGGCTCATCCGCTTACCTCACTTCGCTCGTTCTAGAAAAGTCCGCTAATCGTTTAAAGTGACCCAAACTCCACCCCTAAACCCTCACACAATCCGCTGCTTGCGCTACCGTCTTCCATTAGGAAAATCGACCCAATAGAAAATCCGGACCTGAAATATTGAATCCGACAGCTGCCAAACGTCTTATTGCAGTGCTCAAATATGGCAGGATAGTTCTTACGGTTTTTCTTCATCTTCGTGCTATCAATTTTTGAATTACCCAACGGAGCGCACCAATTGCCGTTGCGCTGAAAAACATATAGCTGTCCAACAAGTTTCGAAAGCTCTTGGATGACTTGCACGCCGGCCGACCCGGTTCCGACCACGTCAACTCGCTTCCCTTTAAAATCGTAGGGCTTGGCTCCAAATCCTTGATGATCTCTAGGCCACTCAGCGGTGTGCCATGAATCACCCTCGAAATCGTCACGTCCGGGTACCGCCCGCCTCGAACGCCTTTACCTTGCAGCCCAGTTCCCTAAGTTTCAACAGCTGATACATGCCCGTCTGACCGGTCCCAATGATGAGGACGTCGAATTCAACCAGCTTAGCGTGCTTACTCATGCTCGCTCTTGCCAGCCGTACACGTCGGGACCAATTTTGGCGGAAAAGCAGGCGTTCACGGCGAGTAGAAAAAGTCTCAAAATGAGACCATCACCGTCCCTTATCGCATCGCGCCGCATTAAATATCGGCTTTTTTGGAGTCAATTTATAATCCGTTACTTACGCGTTATTTCAACGACGCGAACTGCTGTCAGCTGAGAGAGTTTTCGATGCAGAGACTCAGCGAGCGTGGGTGCGATGTCCATAGTTTCAATCTGGAAAGTCAGCGTGTCCGCACCGCCCCGCTGAATCTTCGCTGCTTCGATGGCCTTGTTTGCGAAATTAAAAATTCCGGCAATGCGTGAAAAAGTGTCGGGATCCGCGTCTGCCTCAATGAAAAAAAAGAAGTCCCCCAAAGAAAAATGAGAATCAGACTTCGCGACGTCTCCAGAATACACGTCAGCAATGACTTTCATTGAATTACTGTCGTTTGGTGACATGGACTATCCGACGCTCGCCGCTACGGCAACAACACAGCGCGCCCGATGATCTTGCCATTTTCAAGTTGGTGAAGCGCCGTGTTTACCTGGTCGAGTGGAAAGGTCGTGATCGGCAGCGGCCGGAGCTTGCCTGATTTTGCGAGTTCCAGAAGTTCGCGGAACTTCCCCATGCTGCCCATGTAGCTACCCAGGATGCGCGCGCTCTTCACGGGGATCATTGGCAGCGACCACGGCGCCGCGCCGCCAAAAAGCCCGACGAGCACCATTGTCCCACCCTTGCGGAGAAGATCGAAGGCATGTTTCGACGTCTGTTCTGATGCGACGAAATCAATCACCGCTGCCGCTTGATCACCGATCTCCGCGACGATCTGCTGCGCCGCTTCAGGGGCGTTGCCGTCAATAGCCAACCGGGCGCCCGCATCGATCGCCGCGGCGCGTTTAGTCGCCTCGATATCCATCACGATCGGCGCCAGGCCGCCCATCGCGTTGATCAGCGATACCGCCATAAGCCCAAGTCCGCCAGCGCCGATGATCACCACGGGGAACTTGCCGATGCTGTTCTCCACCTTCTTCACCGCGCCGAATGCGGTCAGGCCGGAACAGGATAGCGGTGCCGCCTGTTCGGGCGGGATATCGCCCATCGGGAAAAGATAGCGCCAGTGCGGCACCTTGATCTGCGTGGCATAAGCGCCTTCATAGTGCATGCCCATGAATCGGGGCTTCTTACAGAAATTCTCCGCCCCCTCGCTGCAGACGTCACAGCTCCCGCACCCCTGCCAAGGATAGATGATGTAATTCGCGGCGCGATCGAGATCGGCGGGCACATCGGCACCCGTGCTCAGTATCCGTCCGGTCGGCTCATGGCCGGGGACGTGAGGGAGCGACATCCCGCGATCCGCGAACGACAGAAACTGCCCTCGCCCCATGTCGTAGCCGCCGTTGCGAATGTGCAAGTCGCTGTGACAGACGCCGGCGGCGAGAACCTTGAGTACAACTTCCGTGCCGTTTGCTTCCAGGTCCGGCCGCGACTGGGGTTCGAGATCACGGCCGAAGGTGGACACGCATTGACTGTGGCGTGCGGCAGCCGACTCGCAAGATCAGCGCGAATCACACCGTCCAAAAGTGGAAAGTGCGTGCAGAAGTAGCCCACGACGTCAGGCGCTGTGTTCGCAGGCAGCATTGCAATCATTAGCCCGAGGTCACGGTGGACTGCGCGCCGCCGCGTCGGGGTGTCAGCGCCGTGCTCAATGAGCTCGACCCAATTTGCAGGCGCGAGCTGGTACACCTCAATGCGTCGACCATCAGGCAGTGTAATGATACTGATCTGCGTCAGACTCTCGACGCTCGCGCCCAGCGTCCGATACCAGCGCGGCTGCCGGAACGACAGCGGCGGCTCCTCAGTGATTGACGCTCCGTACAGCGCCGCCAAACGACGAGGATAGGTCATGCTGCGAACGGTCGCCGGCGTCGCCATGACGACGAGACTTGCACGCGGCAGCGACTTAAGAATCTCATCAAGCCGTCGTCTCGCCTCGCTTACTGACACATCGATAATCGAAACGACCGGCAGATTCGCGCCCGGGTTTGTTGCATCCACCGCCTCACGAATACGCAGGAACTGCGTCGAGGCTGTGTTGCAAGCAATGAATACCATGTCGGCGCCTTCGGAGAAGGCTTTGAGAACGCCGGCACTGGCGAGTCGCGCGATCTGATCCGGGCTCTTCTCGCCATATGGCAAATTCTGGGTATCGCCGTAGTGGCGGATCGTAATCTCCGCGTTGTAGTCGCGCAGCAGCGATGCTGAGGTCGCCTCGATGCTCTTCGCTGTCAGAAAGCCACCGAACCCCGAGTCGAAGGTCGCAACGTGCAATGTCGTCGCGCGCGCAGGATTCTCGGCACTCGCAGGCACCGCGCACATGAGATGAGCAAGCGCGATGCCGAAAAGAACGGCAGCTTTCGCTCGTGCCAGGCCACCCCCGCCAATCGTTGATCCCATGTAATTCTCCTTGCGCTATGGTGATCGCAAGTGGTCGAGCAGAAAATCGCTGCCCCGAGTGTAGATCTCAACCAATTTTTCGTAGGTCTGGTTTAGATCATGCGTTTGATCGGGCACCACCTCCTGACGGAACTCGACGCCAGGACGTTGCTTTTGCATGGCGCGCGCAAGGACCGTTCCATCATTGAAATCGACGTTCATGTCATCGTCACCTTGCACTAAAAAGACGGGGGACTTCCAAGTCTCGAGGTGCGCTAGCGCTGTATTTGGGTAGCCGTCGAGGTCGGCTGTCGTATGGACGCCAGCCATATCGAATCCAACCGTGAACAAATCCGAGTGCATGGCGAGGGCTTCTGCAGTCATGTACCCTCCCCAAGAAAGTCCGTAAATACCGACGCCGCGACTGGCATCGACGTCCTTGCGCGCCAGCAAGTATTTCGCGGCGCCGACGAAGTCGCGGATCTCGGAGTTGCCCGCAAATCCCCAGCCGGGAGAGTCACGAAATGCTTCGCCACGCATAATGCTGCTGCGGTACTCGACTGCGAGAACCACGCAGCCACGGCCAGCGAGGTATTGGTTCATTTCGTAAAGGTACGTGTACGCGTCCATGTAATGGAAACCCGGTAGCATCTGCCGCCGTATGCCGCCATGGGAAAAGATGACCGCGCAGCCATTCGAGTGCGCCGACACGAAAAGCTGCCCGAACGCGGTTTGCCCGTCGGAGGCCGGGAATTCGACCAGCTCCGGCTTCACCATCAAGGCTGCCGGAAAGGAGGCCGGTGCTTTCGGTAGCTCCGCGGTGCTCGTCATGCCATTGGCACTGCGGACCGCGATTCGCGGCGTATCGACCCATCCGGCGCCGATGTAAGCGAGCTTCCCGTCGGCGAGTGGAACGGGTGCCCACTGGCTCTTTTCACCGCTCGTGAGTGCTTCGGGCGTTGCGCTGTCGAAGGCGACCATCGACAGATGCCTGCGACCGAGATCGCCGATGTTAGTCGAATAGATGATATGCCTCCGATCAGCAGAAAGCGCTGCCGTCTCAACTTCCCCGTCGCCGGGAGTGAGCCGCATCGCCCCGCCACCCGTGACCGGCACTGAATAGAGGTGGCGCCAGCCAGCTCGCTCCCAGACGAAGCCGAGACGATCACCGGCGGACCAGAAAAACTCATCGCCACGCTGTCCTGGCGCGTAGTCCTGATCTATTGATGATAGAGAGCGAGGACAATTAGCATGAATGCAAGGTATCAGTCTGGTTTTAAAGAGCAAACGTTGCGGAAAGTGTTCGCGCGAGTCAGCGAGCAAACGATTGACGCGAATGCCAGCGAGGTGATGCGAGATCTGTGTCGGTGGGAGGCAATCGCGCCGGGACAACTGGTCCTACACTCCGACAATGGCGGCTCGATGAAGGGCTCGACGATGGCCGCGACGCTGCGATCCCTCGGCGTGATGGCCTCACTGAGCCGACCGGTGGTCAGTAACGACAATCCGTACTCGGTATCACTGTTCAAAACCCTCAAGTATCGGCCCGCGTATCCGCTCGATCTGTTGGTCGGCCTCGTCGCAGCTCGCGCAAAGAAGCTGCGCAAATAAATCCATTTATGCGACAACTAGCTTGACAGCGTCCGCTAATCGTTTAACGCGACCCAAACCACTTCGGTCGAGTTAGTTCCGACATTACCAGACTGATGCTCGTCGCTCATATCGATCGTATCCATCCACGCAACCAAACCGTCCTCTGCGGATCCCGGAACTCCTTGCGGATGTTCCTTGGACTTAGTCAGCCAGTGGCCACCCTTAATGAAGATATAGAAGGTGTTGGGGTTGTGTGCGTGAATACCTTCCCATTGACCTGGGTTTATTTTGAAACGTTGTACGATCACTCGGTCATTTTTAAGGACATCCTCACCGGGAATATTAGGATAGTTCAGGTATCCATAACTTAGCTTTTGTCTCGAGGCCACTGGTTGCGATGCCGAATTGATCGGCTTCAACGTGACCCAGATCAGTTCAATCGGAGTACGACCAGTATTAGTACTACCTTCATCGTGTCCGGCATCTTGTAGCCACACTACGCGGCCATCCGGCCATACCGTTGATCGACCTGCCTTTGAGGTAAGGACACCTCCTTTGATGAAGATCAACAGTTGCTGCGCTACATGCGCGTGCAGTCCAGTCGACTGATTCGGTTGAATAATGAATCTTCGTACGACGACGCGATCGTTGTCGAGCGCTATCGTTCCTGTCAAACCTTCATAAATAGGTTGGTTATTATGCTGTTCCTGGCTTGACGAATAAGCGTCGACCCTCGGCGCAGCGCTAAGATCGACGAAGAGCAAAGCAATAACTAACGACACAATCTTCATGGAATAACTCCTGAGCCTGACTGGCGCAACGAACCTCAAACCTACCGTTTATAATCGATTGATTATCGTCGCCTTTACGCGCGTATTACAGAAACAGAAAGGACTGTCCCGCGTATCGCTAAGGTACACGTATCCTTTGAAATGCCTCCCGTCGTAATATACGTTGAGGATGTTGAATCATCATACGCTACCAGCATCTTTCCATTTAGCTCTCCTGTGAGCCAATCCGTCGGCGAGTAATTGTCGGTGGCAAATTCGCACTGGCCATGTATGACGAACCAAAAGATTACTATAAATAAGCACTTTGAACTAGACAGGATTGCCGCAGGCTCGATGCTCCGATAATGTCACGGTGCGGTGATCTGCATAGACTACTTCCGTAGAACACGTGCTACAATTTTTATATGATAGCTTCTCATCGAGGGAGAAATACAAATGCGAACTTTGCTATTTTTGAGTCTGCTATGGGCTCCCTTGTTTTTACTTACTTCGATTCGTGTAGCGTCGGCTGTCCAACCCTGGCCGGACAACAAATGGCCGCGCACTACACTGCAAGCGGTGGGCTTATTGGAGGGACCTTTAGCGGCGCTCGATGAGGATTTGTCAACCGGCCGACTGCCCTTGGTGGACTCGCTTCTGATCATTCGCTGCGGTTCGATTGCGTATGAGCGCGTCTATGCGCACGACTATGCGAAGATTTATGCGAAAGAGACGAAAGAACGAGGTCCCCTCAATCCTCATCTGACTGGCCCCTATAACTATTTCGATCCGAATTGGCATCCGTACTTCCAAGGTACACAGGAGCATTCGATGCAATCGATATCTAAATCGGTTACGGCCACCACTATAGGCATCGCGATAGCACGCGGCGACTTTAAATCATCTCTCGATACACCGGTGTTGAAATTCTTCAATATTCAACGACTCAAAAATGTCGATGCACGAAAGCGTCGCATGACGCTACGCAATGTGCTCACCATGACCACGGGTCTCGATTGGAACGAGAATTTACCTTACAACGATCCCCATAACCCTACCGCACCCATGGAGGCCTCAGACGATTGGGTGCAGTTCGTCATCGACTTGCCGATGATAAACGAGCCGGGGACAAAATTCGCGTACAGCAGCGGTGCCACTGAACTTTTAGCCTATATCTTTCAGCGGGAAACAGGAAAAGACATCGAAGCGTATGCGCGGCGCTACCTCTTTGAACCTCTGGGAATCCGCGAGTATCACTGGAAGCGAACCCCGCTGGGCGTAGTCGACACCGAGGGCGGACTGTTTTTGACTAGCGAGGATCTTGCTCGCATCGGCTACCTCTACTTGCACCACGGCCGCTGGCACGATCGACAATTGATTGCACCAGAATTTTTGAAGGCTACTCTCAGTCCGCAGATCGACACCGGCACGGGATGGCAGTATGGCTACCAGTGGTGGCTGTACCCTGACCAGGGGAGCTACGTTTGGGTAGCGCGCGGGTTCGGCGGCCAAGAGCTTCTGCTATTTCCCAAAGACGACCTGATTGTCGTGACGACTGCATGGGACATTCTTACGGAGACACCCATCTTCAAGCCAATTCTCGCCAAGGTTCGCGCCGCACTGACCCCCCACGCCTGTGCGCAGTAGTAACCACTGTGACAGACAAAAATATACCTATACGCCGGCTACCGGTATCCCTGCGTCGCTCCTTGATGCGGGATACGGGTCACGAGATGGTGAAACACCAGTTGTTCACCGTCGCGCCCAAGTTGCATTGCGCTTGAATCAAAGACCTCGAGAGACCCTGGGTTTTAAAACTTGCGCAGCTAAACTGCACTCAAGTGTTGTGTCGATCCACTGAACCCGCCGTTATTTTTGGGAATGGAGTTTTTTATTTATCTAACAGTGGCACCTGGTGCCTTTACTGTTTCGCTGACGAGCATCCTTAGATCCTTCAAAACTCCAAACTGGTGCCTGACAGTCAATGACCTAGCGATCGAAATTTCATCTAGAACGTTGACCGAGCGCGTTATTTTTCTAAAGTGCCAAAGAAATCGATAACAAACCTGCACCGCCCAAAACGACAGCATTGATGTCCGAACTGAGATGATAACAATCACTTAGAAACTGGCCATCTCTTGTGCATGCTTACCGCTATCTATAGTAAAATTTTGTGTGGCTATTGTTTGGCTCGCAAATGTATCGCTCGCCGTTGCCATGCATCACCGCGAGCAAGTATCCGGGCTGTAGGGTGGAGCGAAAACCTTCATTTCCTAGTCCATTGTTTGCCTTGCCTATGCCCTCAAATACTCTCCAATGAGAAATCCGGTTTGAAATAGTCACAAGCGGGAGATCCTGGGTAGCTATTGAAGCAATAACCAAGGTGCGTGAAATTCCTTTCAAAAGCGGCAATGTCCATACTAAAAATATCTATACTGAATCAAATGTCACGCACCGATTGTGGTGCGGATACGGTTCACCCGAGGTTCCAATGCGTTTACGTAATCTGTCGATGTGTGCACTCGTATTTTTCGGCCTGTGCCGTGCGGGAATTATTTGCGCTGGGGTCGATGTCATTGATCCGCACGCGGGCTATCCCGAGGGCCCCCTCTGGGATCAGGGGCGACTGCTGTTTGTGGAATACGCGGGCAGCGACATCAAGACATGGGACGGCAAGCAGGCGAGCATCTGGTGGCACCAGCCACACTGCGGCCCTACTGCATTGATTCACGTTCACAACGATCACATTATGGTGGCTTGTTACGACGAAAATTACCTACTGGAACTCGACGCTCAGGGGAAAACAGTCCGCACGATTTCCAAAGACAGCGCGGGCAAAGCCTTCGTCGGTCCGAACGATGTATGCGATGACGGGCACGGTGGCATCTATTTTTCTGCATCTGGCGTGTACGACACTAAGGCGCCGATAACGGGGGCTGTGCTGCATATGTCAGCCGACGGCCAGGACATACGCGAGGTAGCCAACACCATCGATTATTCCAACGGATTGACACTGTCTAAGGACGGCCAGCAGCTGTTGGTCGCCGAGATGCTGGCGGGCCGAATCCTCTCCTTTCCGGTAAGGGCCGATGGCACGCTAGGACCACGCGTCGTATGGGCGCGGCTGCAAGACCTCGCACCACCCACGCCGGACGAGGACGCCTACAACGGTCCGGATGGAATTAAATTGGGTCCTGACGGCAACTATTACATCGCGCAAAACGGATCCGGCCGGGTCCTCGTAGTGAATACAGAGCAGAAGTTAGTGCGCATCATTATGCTTGCCACACGCTACGTAACCAATGTGGGCTTTGGTCCCCCGGGCACCGGCGCGGTGTACATCACGGGAGCCTTCGATCAATGGAAAGCGCCATTTCCAGGAGCCGTGTATCGCTGGACGCCATGAACGAGAGCAGACGCCTGGAGGAGGCGCTGCGTTTCGCTGCACGGGCGGTCGACGGAGCACGAGTCTGCCTTCCTGCGCATGGACTCTTGGCTTCGGTGTTGCTCAAGCTGGGGGCGCCTCGAGGACGCGAGGCAGGTGGTCGCGCGGGCCGAGCGGCTACCAACCGGGGTTGCCGATGCATACGACAGCCTCGCTTATGTTTCGATGACGCTGGGTGAGCACGATCGTGCGAACGCCTTGTATCGTCGTGCCACGCAAATCGCTCCCATTGAGCCTCGATATTGGTACAACCTGGCGTGCAGCGAGCGCAGCCTCGGTAGACTTACTGCGGCGGAAGTGGCGTGCAATCAAGGTATCGCGCTTGATGCGACCCAGTATCCCACCTACTTACTACGCTCGGAATTACGGGTCCAGGATGCTCAGGGAAACCATATTGACGAGCTTACGGCGCTGCTCACAGGTCCGAATATCCAGTATCGGGCACAGATATTCTTAGGCTACGCGCTCGCCAAAGAATTGGATGATGTGGGTCGTTTCGATGAGGCATTCCGCTGGTTTGCCATAGCGGCTAAGTCACGCCGGGAGCGGCTTGCGTATGACGTCGCGACCGATGAGCGCAAGCTGCGGCGCATCACCAAGTGTTATCCGTTTGATTCCGGCACAAGGACAGCAGGGAGCACCGAGCCGCCGCGGGTGGCAAGCGGTGCGCGACTCTCACGAGATTCCGCGCGCTACATCTTTATCGTGGGTCTCCCGCGTTCCGGCACCACGCTGGTGGAACGTATCTTGATGGGCTTGCCCAAGGTTCGGTCAAATGGGGAGACCGATCATTTCTCGCGCGCCTTATTGGCGGCATCAAAAGGCGCGGGCGACGTGTTTGAAAGAGCTGCAGTGGCGGATTCCGAATCGGTCGAGGCCGGCTAGGCCAAGCTCGCCGGCGCTGGCGCTGGGTGCATTATCGAGAAGCTCCCGTTCAACTACCTGTACCTTGGTGCCATTCGACGCGCACTACCGGAGGCGAAAATCGTACTGGTCAATCGCTCACCCCTCGACAGCTGCTTCGCAATGTTTCGAACACTGTTCGCGGAGGGCTACCCCTTCAGCTACGACCTGGCGGAATTGGGTCGGTACTACACGGCCTATGCGCAACTCATGAATCATTAGCGTTCGTTTTTAGGTGGACAGATATGCGAGGTCGTGTACGAAGACTTGGTGCGCGAACCACAGCGCATAGGACGGAGCATTGCCGACTATTGCGGACTGACCTGGAGCGATGCGGCCATCGAGATCCAAAACAATCAGGCGGCGTCGTTGACCGCCAGTGCCGCGCAAGTTCGACGTCCAATTTACGGCAGCTCATCCGGCCGCTGGCGCCGCTACGAGGAGCACCTCAAGGTGCTTATAGCCACACTACGCAGCCATGGCGTTGCGCTGCCGTGATGAGTCACGCGCAGCCTTCAACCAAGTCCAAAGACGCGCCGTTCGGCTTAGAAAAAATAGCCCACGCGAACACCCAATTCACGCGGCGAATTGACCAAGTAGTCATTGGTTAGCTTCTTGACCTGATTGAACTGAGAGGGCGGGGCCAAAATTTCCTGCTTATCGAAAACGTTGGTGATATACACGGTGGCGCGCCAAGGCTCGTGATTTAAGGTTGCGTTCAGGTTCATAATTTCGTAGCTCGAAGAATGCTGGACAGTCGTGTTGCCCAAGGTAGGCGCCACCCGCAGAGCAACCGCACTTCGATAGACGCCGTTGGCCGAGAGTGCGAGGTCGTATCCCGGCGTGACTTGAACATCATAGATCAAGGCAGCGCTCACGCTGGTTTTGGGGCTTCCGGGAAGCTGCTCTCCCGATTTCCCGGACAACAGACCGGAGA
>JAYVYN010000205.1:0-12402 GCA_043784265.1 Gammaproteobacteria bacterium
TATCGACAAACTAACGGGTCAATTAGGTGTTGGTTATAGAAAAGTACGTCCCGAGCAAATTAATAGAGATCCTGTGGGCAGCGGTAACGTAATCTCGCGTGTACCAGGCGATGCTACCGGCGACGCCATCCTCACCGGCGGATTGGATTACTTACATAAGTTCTCCGCAACCACCGTTTTTACCAATAAGTTTTATTTTGAAAGCGGTAAGAGCGACACCTTGCTAAAGGACAATCTTGCACTGACGGTGAAAATGTCAGACAAACTGGCCATGAGCGTAGGATACGGGATAACGGACAACACCAAACCGCCCGCTCAAGCTCCAGGCGCTGCGCCGCTCAAGAAACTCGATACGATTACTACACTTAATGTCGTTTTTGCATTCTAGTCACAAAAAGCAGGGGAACATCATGGGTCTATTAGATGGAGTTTTAGGCGGTGTAGTTGGAGCTGAAATGGTTTCGGTAGTCAATGAACTAATCGCGAAGCATGGCGGCGTACAAGGCATCGTCTCGCAGTTCGAACAACAGGGGCTTGGTGCCACCGTTAAGTCGTGGATAGGTGCTGGAGAGAATCATCCGATTACGGCTGACCAGATTCACAAGACCTTTGGCGCGGACACCTTAACTCAACTCGGCGCGAAAGTGGGCATGACCGCTCAGGATTTGGCTGCCAAGTTATCAACCGTACTGCCTCAAGCGATTGATAAATTGACTCCGGGTGGAGTGGTCGAGAAGAGCTAAGCTCGAAAGGAAAATTCGCCAGAACTCCTCGCTCCACTTCCTCTACGAAGTGGAGCGAGCACTAAGTAGATCGCGATTGCTGGCTGCGCGATGGCTCGCTGCGTGTTTGTTGGCTTAATAAGCGGTAAATTTTTAGCACTCTGGGTACATAGGCTTGCGTTTCACTATAGGGCGGAATATGGCCACCATTACGATCCACCGCTTGCTCGCCTGCATTGTAGGCAGCGAGCGCCAACGTAATATTTTGACCAAAACGATCTATTAGGAATTTCAAATAACGGGCACCGGCATGCACGTTTTGTCTCGGGTCGTAAGGATTTGACGCACCATAGCGAGTTGCCGTTCCCGGCATGAGCTGCATTAGCCCTACCGCACCGCATTTGGAAACCGCTTTTGAATTAAACCCAGACTCCACCACGATCACGGCACGCAGTAGGTTCGATTCAACCGCGGTCGCGTCCGCTGCCGTTTGAATAATGGCATCATATCGCCCTGAGCGTGCCAGCAGTTTCTCATCATATTGTTGACCACTGACAGTCAGACCATGAGCATTGAGTATTAATAGCCGATATCGCGCATTATCCGGCGCATCCGTAAAATGCCTAACGCCATCGCTGTCGACGAACATATAAATTCGCTGCCGTGCCTCACCCATCGACGAAATGCTAGCGACCAGCAATAGCGTCGGCAGGATAAATCGCGTTCTCAGTGGCATAACCAATAGACTCCTTCGCTAGTAGACTACCTCGAAGCACCAGCGAGTCGCTGAGACCCAGGTCTAGGATCAAAGGCGTCAACAAGCTATAAATGTCCCAAACCACGCGATTTGGCGCGCCAATTAACGCCAATTTAACCTGTTTTCGCGAGCTAACCCACAGATTTACAAGGTCCCACAACGGTAAAATAGGCGGATCTTAAACATAGTCCTAAGGCACTAACTACATTCCATTGTGAGCACCCCAGACCCCACTTTTCCGACCCCCATGGCAACCATTGCGGCGCCCATTGCGGCGCCCATTTCGGCACCTATTGCGACTCCTACTGCGGGCCTCTTCACGCGCGTCGTTGGCTTCGTTGACCTGCGCACCTGGGTATTGTCAGTGATGTTATTTCTGACACCGCTAATGATTTACTGGCCTGCAACTTTTCACGATTTTGGGCTACGCGACGATTACTCGAATCTACGCGAAGCGTATGAAGAACCGGGTAAGGTCTTAAAATTTTGCGCCTCACATGCGAGGCCCATCTATGGTTGGTTGCTGCAATCCACCTACTCGCAGACAAGCTCCGTGCAAGACCTTCAATGGATGCGCTTGCTGGCGGCGCTGCTTCTGGGCGCTATCTCATTGGTCTCTTTTAAGAGCCTAAAGTCGGTCGGCTGGTCTACAAACTTAAGTATTTGCTTTGCCACTTTAGTCGCGCTTGTGCCCTCCGCCCAGGTAATCGCAAGCTGGGCCGTCGGCTGGCCCTATGCCGCTGCCGCCCTTATCGCGATCGGAGGTTTTTTTGCGGCTGAAAGCAGTAACGCTAGCGAATCGCTGTCGCCCTTACAATGGTGCGTGGCCCTAGGCTTAGTCACCATTAGTGCGTTGATTTATCAACCCAGCACACTTTTTTACCTCGTGCCCTTGAGCGCTGCATTGATTGCCCGACGCGAACGCAACATGTCCCAAACATTGCGCTGGGCGAGTACTCATATTGCGGTCATCGGCCTATCGCTCACTCTTGCTTACGCAACCATGTCAGCGCTGTACTTCTTCGGCGTGTTTGTTAAGTCCGGTCGCATTGCCTTCGAACAACATGGTTTGGAAAAAATTACATGGTTTTTAAGCGAACCCTTACCCAATGCCTTAAATTTATTAGTCCTCAATGACGATAACCAACGCGACCACGCACTTTATTTTGGCGGCGCCACGCTGGTGGGCCTTATTCTCATTGCTGGCGCGTTGCTTGAATGGCGACGTTTTGGACGGACGCGCGGATTGATTTGGATAATAGGACTCACCTGCCTTCCGGTAGTTGCTTGCACAATCAGCTTAATAGCCTCCGAACGCTATGCCACTTATCGCACTATTTTTGCGATGACGGCAGTTCTGTTGTGTTTTTTAGTGGCTTCAGTAAATGCCCTAACAAGAAACTTCAGCACTAACGCTCGACGAATATTGGCCTCTGTAGTGTTTTTAGTTGCAATGTTGAGCGCCCAGCACCATAGTTTTGATCTTATCGCGGTGCCACAGGGTAATGAATGGCAACTCATTGAAAAGGGCGCGAAGCAAGTACGGATTGTTCACCGCCATCCGCGTGTTTTCGCAATCGCATCGACACCCGCTGATAAATCTACGGCGACCCTCTATCACGATGAATTCGGTTCTCTCTCATCCAACTCAGAATGGGTGCCAAGGGAAATGTTCAAACGTGCCATGCATGATTTACATCCGGAAATCCGTAATCTCGATGCGCGCTACGATTTTGCAACCGGTACTCAACTGCCCGCGGGTCAGCATTTCGACGTCATTATCGACATGCGCCGACTTCGTCATTTTTATAGCGACATTTGATTCTCTTAAAAGCCGAGGAAATCACTCACCCGTCCACGTGCAATTGCCGCGCGTACCGCGAGTGGCCACAGCGCATGCAACGCAATAGGCTTAACCGGGCTTACGGGCATATCCAACGGTGTAGAGTGCACTAAACGGTTAGCCAATGCGGCACCTAGAGTCGTAGCCATAGCGATTCCGCGACCATTAAACCCAAGGCACACAAGGACGCCACTCGCGGGTTCATGGACATGCGGATATTGATCCCGGGTCATTGCCAACCGCCCACCCCAAGCATGACTCCATGTGCTGCCGCCTAGCGCCGGCCATAACCGGTTGGCGTAGTTGAGCAAATGGGGAATAGCGTTGGGGGACTGCACCTCGTGCATCGGACCCCGCCCCCCAATCAACAATCGTCCGCCCGCATCAATACGGTAGTAAACGGTCACGGCGCCAATCTCATAGAGTACCGCGCGACTGGGCATTACTTGTGCCAAAACCGCAGCTGATAGCGGCACAGTTGCCGCTATCGCACCGAATACGGGTACCAGCGAGCGTCTCAAGCCGGGCCATAGATTATCGGTATATCCATTGGTGGCCAATACCACTCGATCCGCTTGCACTGACCCGCGAGCCGTACTCAGCGTCCAGCCAGCGCCCTCACGTCGCATGCCCAATACGCGTGAATCACCATGCAGCGTCGCCCCTGCGCGCTGTGCAACTCCGGCGAGTCCACGCGCAAAGCTCAAGGGATTCAAATCGCCACCGCGCCGATCAAGCAACCCGGCCTTATACCGATTCGTACCGGTCAACATCGCAATGTCTGCGGCCTTGAGCCACTCGACGGGAGCGCTCCGCCGGGTCCACTGCTCAAGTGAATTTCGTAATGCGATAACCTGCTTAGCATTAGTTGCCGCACGCACCGTTCCGAGTTGGCGCGCTTCGCACGAGATTCGATGTCGTTTGATCAGATCAAAGACAAACGCCGGCGCGCTAGCGGAGAGTGCATTCATGCGCACACCCAGTTCACCATGATCACGCTCAACCGTATCCGGATCGAATTTCAATCCTGGATTAACCTGGCCGCCATTGCGGCCCGAAGCGCCCCAACCGGGCTCATGCGCTTCAAGAAGCACCACCTGCGCTCCAAGCTCCGCCAAATGCAAGGCTGTCGACAATCCAGTAAAACCACCGCCCACCACGGCCACGTCTGCACGCACTATGCCTTCTAAGGGAAGTGTCGATGCGGTCGGTTCCGCCGCGTGGTCGTAGTACAGATTCGCCATGGGAACTTGTGTTAGCTAATGTTATTATCGGTAATTATAGACAGGATCAGCTCAAGATGCGCCCACGCCAGCATGAACGCCACACTTTAAACGTTATCAGTTGGTTACGCGCGAGCGTACTCGGAGCGAATGATGGCATCGTCTCCGTCTCAAGTTTGATCGTAGGCGTTGCAGCCGGCCATGTCGCACATTCTAATATTCTTCTAAGTGCCACTGCTGGCCTTGTCGCAGGGGCCATGTCGATGGCCACCGGTGAATACATTTCAGTCCACTCGCAAGCCGACAGCGAGGCCGCATCATTAGAACAGGAACGCGCCGAATTAGCCGTCGATTTTGCGGGTGAGAGTCGTGAACTCAGCGAAATTTACGTCAAGCGCGGACTCGACTTAAGTCTCGCCCAGCAGGTCGCCGCACAATTAATGGCCCATGATGCCCTAGGTGCCCATGCACGCGACGAACTGGGCATGTCGATTCATACCAGGGCTCGGCCACTACAAGCAGCTCTAGCGTCAGCCTTAAGTTTTGCTACGGGTGCCAGCCTGCCCTTACTGGTTGTGTTATTCGCCCCACCGCAATATTTAATTGAATGGACGGTCAGCGTTTCTTTAGTGTCTTTAGTTCTGCTTGGCGGCCTATCAGCCAAAGTAGGCGGAGCGAGCAAATTGACTGGCGCCCTACGCGTTACGTTTTGGAGCGTCCTCGCAATGGGCATCACGGCCTTAGTGGGTCGACTATTAGGCACCTAAAATGCGCACTAAAAATAACCGCGTTGTGCTTGCCGTGCGCCCTCAAGACACGGCCACGCTGGATGCATTCAGACTTGAAGAAGCGTCGATTCCCGATTTGCGAAATGGTGAAATACTGCTTCGCACCCTATGGCTGTCGCTGGATCCGTACATGCGCGGACGCATGAGTGACGCCGCATCGTATGCGACACCCGTGGCTATTGGCGAAGTAATGACAGGCGGTACCGTATCCCGCGTCGATAAGTCACTAAACCCAAACTTCTCCGTGGGCGAACTGGTCGTCTCTGCGGGGGGATGGCAGGAATTTAGCGTCTCTGATGGGCAGGGCTTGGTTAAGTTACCAGCGGATAGCCCGCACCCCTCCTATGCCCTAGGCGTGCTAGGCATGCCGGGTTTCACGGCCTATATGGGACTATTGGATATTGGCCAACCAAAATCAGGCGAAACTGTCGTGGTAGCGGCTGCAACCGGTGCGGTGGGTTCTATAGTCGGCCAAATCGCGAAAATCAAAGGATGCCGCATAGTGGGTATCGCGGGGGGCCCTGAAAAATGCCAATGGGCAATTAAAGAATTGGGTTTCGATGCCTGTATCGACCACCGCTCAGAAACCTTCGTGGAACAACTTACCGCCGCTACCCCTAAGGGCATCGACGTTTACTTCGAAAGTGTCGGTGGTAAGGTATTTCGCGGGGTACTTCCTTTGCTGAACACGCAAGCCAGAATACCGCTATGTGGCCTCATTTCGCATTACAATAAAAGTCCCAGGCCTGACGACACCGATTGGCTCCCCGCGGCGATGCGCACCTTTCTAGTCAAACGCATCACCTTACGCGGATTTATTATTTTTGATGACTATGGCCACCGATTGCCTGAATTTCAGGATGCCATGCAAACCTGGCTACGCTCCGGACAAATCAAATACCGAGAGGACATCGTCACGGGGATTCACAACGCACCACAAGCGTTCCTCGGTTTACTTGAGGGCCGAAATTTCGGAAAAATGATTGTCAAAGTGAGTGAAGCCTGAACTTAAGACTATTCCTATGACTACTCCCATCCTATCTGATGCCTTTGTTTTCTTTGGAGCCACTGGCGATCTAGCCTATAAGAAAATATTTCCAGCCCTCTACATGATGATTCGACGTGGCGTCTTTGCGTTGCCCATTATCGGCGTGGGACGCAGCGGATGGAGTGTCGATAAGCTTCGAGCTCGAGCCGAAGACAGCGTGCGCCTCAGCGGTGAATTTGACGCCGACGTTTTTGCCAAACTCGCAGCGCAACTACGTTATGTAGATGGGGACTACGCCGATCCAAGCACTTTTGCTAAGCTGCGACAAGAATTAGGTACCGCTGTTCACCCAATTCACTACCTCGCTATCCCACCTAGTATGTTTGCTACGGTAGTCAAAGGTTTGAAAAATTCTGGTAGCGCCACTGATGCACGTGTCATCGTAGAAAAACCCTTTGGCCGAGATCTTACCACCGCTCAAGCCCTGGATCGTACTCTGCATGAAGTATTTGCAGAATCTGCCATCTTTCGCATCGATCACTATCTCGGAAAGGAAGCCGTGCAAAACCTCCTGTATTTTCGTTTTGCCAATGCCTTCCTTGAGCCGATTTGGAATCGTCATTACATTCGTAATATACAAATTACTATGGCCGAGGATTTTGGTGTTCAAGGTCGCGGTAGTTTCTACGAGGAAGTCGGCGCCATCCGCGACGTGGTTCAGAATCACTTGCTGCAGGTCATTGCATTGCTGGCGATGGATGCACCCGTAGGCCACACAACCGACGCCATGCAAGCGGAAAAACTACGTCTATTTCGCGCCATGCGTCCGGTAACCCCGAGCGATATCGTGCGGGGCCAATTTCAAGGATATCGCTCAGAGAAAGGCGTGGCTGCCGATTCGCAGGTCGAAACTTTCGCAGCGCTGCGCTTGCATATTGATACCTGGCGGTGGGCCGACGTGCCTTTTTATATCCGTACCGGCAAGTGCTTACCTCTGTCTGCCACTGAAGTCATGGTTACGCTGAAATCTCCTCCCCTACCTATTTTTGACTTAAAGCAAGGTGATACTGATAATCATTTCCGCTTTCGTTTGAGCCCCGAAGTTGTAATTGGCGCGGGCGCCTTAATAAAAAAAATAGGCGGCGAAATGCATGGTGAACCAATCGAGCTCATTGCACGAAACCACGTCAACGGCGAGAAGTCTCCCTATGAGCGACTTCTAGGAGACGCGATTCGAGGCGACACCTCACTATTCACACAAGATGATTGCGTCGAAGCGGCCTGGCGAGTGGTGGACCCCATCTTGGTATCCAGCCCCGACGTGCTGCCGTACGAACCCGGCACTTGGGGGCCTGTGGCCGCTAAGGATCTATTGGCAACCGATGAGAGTTGGCACGATCCCCAACTAGAGAAAAACCCTCCATGCTGAAGGGGGACGTCGTTTTTTTATTGGATGTTGATAATACCCTAATTGATAATGATCAGTTTACGGCCGATCTTAAGACGCGCTTAGAACAGGATTTTGGTGCTGCGCAGCGCGACCGATATTGGCGGCTATTTAACGAATTACGTCAAGAAATGGGCCGCGCCGATTACCTCGCCACTTTACAAAGCTTTCGCACTGAATTAGAGGGAAATGCAGCGTTACTACGCATATCTGAATTTCTCCTAGAGTATCCTTTTGTGCAACGGCTGTATCCGTTAGCACTCTCGGTACTCGCGCATCTAACCTCACTCGGCAAAACAGTGATCCTCTCGGACGGTGATATAGTATTTCAACCCCGCAAGATACAGCGCTCCGGGTTATCGCAAGCGGTGGATTCACGAGTATTGATTTACTTACATAAAGATAAGATGCTTGATCAAATGCAGCGATTATATCCAGCCGCTTACTATGTCATGATCGATGATAAATCCAGTATTTTGGCAGCGATGAAACAAGCGCTGGGCCAGAAGCTTACAACTATATGGGTGCGTCAGGGTCACTATGCACGGGATGCCAGTGCGACCACGGTAACCCCACCTCCAGATTGCGTGATTGATCACATCGGTGATCTTCTAAAATGTAACTTAAATTATTTTTTGACTGGCCACAATTAAAGAGTAGCTATGAACATTACTCAAACTCTGCACGAACTCCCCCAAAGTCTCTGGCTCGACAATATCACGCGTGAGCTTTTGAACAATGGCACCCTACAGCGATATATCGCGGAGTTTTCCATTACGGGTCTTACCTCGAATCCCACGATATTCGATGAAGCGATTGGCTCGACAACGGCCTACGATGCCGGCATTGCCGCAAAGGCGCGCACGGGCACCTTGGGTGAGCCGCTATTCATCGAGCTTGCCTTAGAGGACTTAACGCGCGCCGCCGATCTATTTCGCCCAGTTTTTGATTCGACGCAGGGTGCCGACGGATGGGTCTCCATGGAGGTATCGCCCCTACTCACCGAGGATGCTGAAAGAACCCTCGCAGCTGCTCTGTCAATTCAGCGACAGGCAAATCGCCCGAACCTATACGTCAAGATCCCCGGAACCGCAGCTGGAGTCAAAGCCATTGAGGAGTCAATCTTCGCGGGGGTTCCGATTAATGTCACCTTGCTGTTTTCACGCGAACACTATCTCGCCGCAGCCGACGCCTATTTGCGCGGACTAGAGCGACGCATCGCGGCGGGCCTTGCGCCGCGGGTCGAATCCGTGGCCTCGTTATTTGTCAGTCGCTGGGATCGTGCTGTGAGCGGAAAAGTGCCCAAGGAACTCAACAATCAATTGGGCATAGCCGTCGCGAAACGCACCTATAAAGCCTACCGAGAACTATTAGAATCACAGCGATGGCGTAAACTCGCGGCCCTTGGCGCAAGACCGCAGCGTTTGCTATGGGCGAGTACTGGAACAAAGGATCCAAAAGCATCGCCTTGCCTTTATGTCGAAGCCCTAGCAGCTCCCGACACGGTCAACACCCTACCGGAAAAGACCTTACTCGCTCTAGCCGCTCAGGGTAAATTTCGCGGCATCTTGCCCGATGGCGGCGATGCAGAAAGCGTTATAAGCACATTTACCAAGGCTGGGGTCGATGTCGATGCACTGGGTGCCCAACTACAACATGAGGGGGCGCAAGCCTTTGTCAAATCCTGGCAAGAACTCCTGCAACGAATTACCACTAAGAGCAATGCCTTGACCGAGTAGCCTCACTCAACAATCTCTAGCGGATAAGAACGTACCGATTACTCTTTCTTGACCGCGTGCCCGCCAAACTGATTGCGCATCGCCGCCACAAGCTTGTCCGAAAAGGACTCCGCATCGCGGGACCGTAATCGACTGATTAACGACTGCGTGATAACGACCGCAGGCACCCCTAATTCGATTGCTTCGGCCACCGTCCAACGACCTTCGCCTGAGTCGGCAACATAAGGCGCGATTCCCTCTAGACTTGGGTTTTTCTCAAGCGCATTGGCTGTTAAATCCAATAGCCAAGATCTCACCACACTACCATAGCGCCAAATTTCCGCTATTTGATGCAGGTCTAATTTAAATTCGGTTTTGTGCTGCAGAATTGAAAATCCTTCTGCGTAGGCCTGCATCAAGCCATATTCGATGCCATTATGGATCATTTTAGTGTAATGACCGGAGCCCACTTCGCCGACTCGACCCCAGCCACGATCGGGAGCCGGCGCAAGGGTCGCGAAAATAGGCGTTAAGCGCTCAACCGTTGCGGCATCGCCGCCGATCATCAAACTGTATCCTTCTTCCAAACCCCAAACTCCACCACTAGTACCCGAATCGATATACTGAATCTGATTCTCTGCCAATAAAGCCGCCCGACGCTGGGTATCACGATAATTGGAATTACCTCCATCAATGACGGTATCGCCCCGCGTCAACAGCGGCAATAGCGCCGCAATGCTAGCATCGGTAATCTCCCCCGCCGGCACCATGAGCCAAAGAATGCGCGGCACTTTAAGTTTCGCAACTAACAAGCTTAAGGTTGCCGCAGATTCAGCGCCTTTTTCTTCGATAACTTTACGCGCCGCCTCCGAGGGGTCAAAACCCACCACTCGATGACCCCCGCGCACTAAGCGCTGCGCCATATTGGCACCCATCTTTCCCAAACCGATCATCGCTATATCCATGGTTTTTTAGTGCCTATTGGTTAGATATGCTCAGGAATCAATTGTTCGACTACGGAAGACACTCGTACACGAATTCCGCTTTCACGAGGGTGTTCTTCAAAATACTGGGTGATTGCCAAATATTACACTACATCTCGAAAATCAATGGGTCGCTCGACCGGCTAGGTTGCAAAACTTTCCTCCACGCGTTGCAATCTACGATCGAGTTCGCGCTTACCGGCACCGGTGCGTTCGGCGACGATTGCGGCGTAACGTACCATGACGCTCGCCGCGGGGTGCGCACGCTCTGATTCACGGTAAAGCTTCATTAAGTCATTGCAGGTTCGCTTGATCGAATATCGCTCGCGTACGGCTGCCAAAAAATTTAAAGGACCCAATGTATCGTTTAGCCAATTTTTATTCATGCTTAAACACCATTAATAGTGAGGTGGTCGTTCTTCGACCGTTTGCGGCGAGTCGTCGTGGACTACACTTGCAAGCCGATCCGATAGCTCCGTCATTTTAGCAACCAGCGTTTGGATCTCTCGGTCTTGGCGGAACACCACATCGCTGAGTTCAGAATTGGCCTGTTCCAGGTACGCAATTTTCGATTGAATTATTTCTAGCACTTGATCAGCCACATAGGTCATCGCATCACACGACCTTAATCTCATCGGCAACAGAGGGAACTGGCGCAAGTCCCTCCTCCGGCAACAAAACGCGCTTCTGCTGTTTAGCATCTTGGCGAGCTTTTCGAGCCGTTTCCTTCTGCTTCTTGACGTGACGATAATTCGGCTTGGCCACCTTCTCTCTCCTAATTTGCGCTTAACTGTAGCTTCAATCTTACCCCACCAGCACCCACGACTCCTCGGCAATTAACTTAAATCTAGCGCTGCACCAAAACCCGCCTAGAAAAGCGAGCAATCTCATGCATCGGCAGCCCTTGAGCTTGAAAACCCGCCCAAGTTGAGTCCGGCATCACCGCAAACCCATCCTCCAAAGTCCGCCAAGCCTGCGCAAACTCCTGGACGGTCGCCATGCCTTTTTGCGGTTCCTGGCCTAACCCTAGGGCAAATTCATCGCGATAGTCCACCAGAACTACCGTTTGCTTCAGATAGAAAGGTAACGATTGATCATAGGTCCGTACCGCAAACACCGGCACCGCCAGCGCAGATCTAGAGCGAATCGCCATCGCCATCTCTTTCGCGCTAAAAAAACGCTCCGCCCCGACACCCGCCTGCAAAATACTAACGGTCACACAGAACCAAGCCCCACACAGCAAAGCTCGTCCGATGCGCACCCGCTGCCACGCAAGCACCAGGCAAAATCCTGCGACTGCGGCCAGAAAAACCCCGCTTAGCGTTAAAATAGGCTGTAATTGTAAAGCCAGCGCACGACCCCCGGCCGAACTCCAACGGGCACTTGCGTACGCCAATATTCCGACGGCGGCAATTAAAGACAACGAAGAACCCAGCACCGTACTTAAGCGACTCTCACCTAAACTCGGGGCCGAACACAACAAGGCCAAGGCCGGCACCACGGGCAATATATAGGGAATCAACTTCGAGTCAGACAGAGAAAAAAACACCATCACAAATACACACCAAACCCACAACACGCGCTCTGCATCAAAGCGACGCGGCAATGAGGATTTTTTCAAAGTCTTCCATAAGGCTCGCACCGCTTCGGCTATCCAGGGCAGCACTCCGATAATCAGTACGGCCACAAAAAACCACCACGGCTCAGTGCGGTGCTCGATGGGCGTTAGAAATCGCTGAAAATGTTCGCGCACAAAAAAGAATTGCAGAAACTCCTTATTGGCGCGTGCTGCTAAAATAAACCATGGCGCTGCGATCAGCAAAAATAACGGAAAACCCCACCGTATATTCAGAAATTTGAAGATTTCGCGATCACGCTGCCAAAACCCATAAAGAACCAAAGTAGCGCCCGGAATCAACACGCCAATTAACCC
>JAYVYN010000206.1:0-5106 GCA_043784265.1 Gammaproteobacteria bacterium
CGCCCTGGTCGAAACATATCTCTACCAGACTTGTCTTTTCTTTAAATAGTCGAAGGGTCCGCTGCACCGAAGTGCTAAACACTGGAACCAGCATATTAACGTTTTTATTACCTAAGATATTCAGCACCGGAGTCTCAGCCCAGGCTGACGGGTCGGGCCGTTGGTCCGCAATTTCGCTCTCCCATTCGTCACGGTCGAACAAACCCAAGCCTGTCACACGCTTCACGGTCTGGATGAATGTCCCCCTGACATGCCGTACGCGCAGGCTGATTCCGGCCTTGTGCAACTGGAAATTGACAGTGTCGAAGTAAACGGACTTAAGGAAAACCCGCGTCGACTTATCCATCAAGATCGGACTGCGCTCAACCGCTGCCAGGCTGCCTTGCCTGACCAGAAACTTCATCTCCCGCTCAGGCGCAGCCCTCAAGGGCTCGCTCCTGCGAGCCTCTTCGCCCCGCTGAATGTGCTTTGTCGACATGATTTCTCCTGAGCCATTGTGGTTGCGTGTATAACGCAACAGGAACCGCTAAAGCTTACTCGCAGTGATCCGGAAATTATCTGACTCTCTTAGCGCCGCGAAATCTAGAAAAGCGCAACCGCAATTTTCGGGTCAGTTATCATCCGTGGTACCGTTCATTTCGCGCCGAAGCTGCTTGCGTTGGCGCCAACCGCGGACGGCTAGATTCAGTGAGAACCACCCGGCCATCGCCGCGAACGGCCAGCTGATCAACGTCGGCCACAGCAATACAAGTACCGCCAGTGTGGCCAAGAACAGCGCGCCGAAAAGCAGCGGTCCATTCGACATATCAACGAGTACTCGATGATTGCCCAACGCCGTACCCACACTGTTGGCAATTCGCAATGCGCCGGCAGCCGCGCGGCCAGCGCTGCCGCCAGTGCGTAGTAGCCTCGGTGGCCGTACCGTGCTGCTCTGAACCTGCTCACTGCGCCGATTTCGGCGCGGTGCGAGCACGATCTCGGTGGCGTTCTGCAGATCACGTTCAAATTGGCTAGCGAGCAGCTTGGCGAAACCGACATCCTCCACGGCCAAGTCGATCTCGCGATTGCCTAGCCAGCTGGCAATGTTGAGATTGGAGGAGCCTACTCGCGCCCATTGCCCATCAATCACCGCAGTTTTTGCGTGAAGCATTGAGCCGTTCCACTCGAAAACACGGATACCGGCCTTCAACAGAGGCCGATAACCCGTTCGCGACATTCTGGCAACGACTGGAACATCGCTAGTGCCCGGAACCAGCATGCGCACATCAACGCCATCGCGCGCCGCCGCCACCAGTGCCTGCACGTAAGGGGTTATACCTACGAAATACGCATCGGTGAGCCAAAGCGTCTTGCGTGCAATTGCCGCGATCAACTGATCAAGACGATACAAACCGGCACTTAGCGGCTGCGTAGCAATCACCCGCAATGCCACGGAGCCGGCGGGCTTTAGTGGCTCTGGAAGCGTTGAAAAGACTTCCAGCGCCTTACCTGTCATGTTCCAGCTTTGCAAAAACGCGGCCTCCAACTCTGCCACTGCAGGGCCGCGCACCGCAACCCCAGTGTCGCGCCACGGCGGCACGTTTTGAACGGGTTCACCAAGCCATTTTGCGCTGATACATAAGCCTGACAAAAAGCCATAGAGGCCGTCGACCACGAGCAATTTGCGATGATCGCGGCTAATCCAGCCGAAGGGTTCACCCAGCCGCGGCGGGTTGAAAACGCGCACTTGACCGCCGGCGGCGCGTAACGGCGCCCAGAACGCGGTCCGCGACTGGCCGAGGCAACCGAACCAATCAACCACCACGGCGACCGGTACTCCTGCCTGTGCACGCTCCACTAGCGCCGCGCGAAACGCGCCGCCGACTTCATCATCTCGAATGAAATAATTCTCAAGCAGCACGCATCGTTGTGCGCCGCGGATTGCCTTCAGCCAAGCGTCGTAATTTGCCGCAGCATCAATCAGGAGCTCTAGCGCGTTGCCGCTTAACAGAGGAGCACCGGCAGCTCGGCTCAACGCCTGCTCAGCCAGCAGACGGTTAGGCATTTCAGGAGTGTTCACTATCGTCGACATGTGTGAAGTGTAGGTTATTAAGCAAACTACATCTGCTAGCTTTAGATCCAATGCTTCCGCAACAGCCATATTTTGATGAACTGCGTCAGGCTCATGTAACCAACCAATGTGAGCAGTAATATTGGCCAATACATCGGTGGCAAATGCGTGAAGCCGAGCGCCGCAGACATCGGAGAGTACGGCAACCAGACCCCTAATGCCATGATAGAAACTGTGGTCGCCGTCAGCGCCCAACTCGCTCGGCTCTGGAGGAACGGTATTTTATTGGTACGAATGACGTGGATGATGAGGGTCTGAGTCATCAACGACTCAACGAACCAACCAGTTTGAAATAGTGGTGCTCGGGATGGATCCCAGCAGTTAAAGATCCAGAGCATCACAAAGAAAGTCGTATAGTCAAAAATGGAACTAATGGGACCGATAAACAGGATGAACCGCTTGATTTCTCCGATATTCCAGGGCCGCGGTCGAGTCACTTGCTCGTCGTCGACGGAATCCGCCGGAATCGGCACTTGTGAAAAATCATACAGAAGATTGTTCGTCAATACTTGAATCGGCGCCATCGGTAGGAAAGGAAGGAATGCACTCGCGCCCAGCACACTGAACATGTTCCCGAAGTTTGAACTCGCTCCCATTCGGATGTACTTAATGATGTTCGCGAAGACTTTGCGGCCCTCGATAACGCCTTGTTCCAACACCATGAGGTCCTTTTCGAGCAAAATCAGATCCGCCGACTCTTTAGCTATGTCGGTCGCGGTATCTACGGAGATTCCGACGTCCGCCGCCCGCAAGGCTGCAGCATCGTTAATTCCGTCGCCCATGAATCCTACCACATGGCCTTTGCTCGTTAGAGCACGGACAACACGCTCTTTGTGCGCGGGAGAAAGACGAGCGAATAGCGTGCACGTCTCCGCTGCCTCCGCTAATTCCACGTCGGACATCTTCTCCACATCCCCGCCCAAAAGCATGGGGTCCGCCATGAGACCCACGTCCTTGCACACTTTACGGCTAATAAGGGGGTTATCCCCAGTAAGAATTTTTACCACGACGCCGCTTTTGCGCAGGGCTGCGAGCGCGCGAGCCGCAGTGTTCTTGGGCGGATCGAGGAACGCGACGTAACCCCTAAGTACGAGTTCACGCTCGTCGCCCTTTGAGCAAGTTTGCGTGCCCGGCAAATCCTTTGTGGCCACTGCCAACACGCGAAAGCCGTCATTGCTCAGGCTGTCATATTCTTGCTTAAGTCCGATCACCAGATTAGGATCCATGGCGGACAGCACTCCATCGAGCTCAAAATGTGAGCATCGGAGAAATACCTCCTCCGGAGCCCCTTTGGTGAGAAGGATCGCTCTACCGTCGCCATCCTCGATGAGCACGGACATCATGCGTCGAGTGAAGTCGAAGGGGATTTCATCCAATTTCTTATATTTTTCAATCGTCGCTTTTCCGTGAAAATCAGGACAATCCAGAATGGCCCGGTCCAGAAGGTTTTTAAGACCTGTCTGGAAGTAGCTGATAACGTACCCGTTGAGCAGCACTTCGTCGGTTTCGCGTCCCGCGACGTTACAATGACGCATCAGGACGACGCGGTCCTCAGTCAGCGTCCCTGTCTTATCAGTGCACAACACATCCATACTGCCGAAATTCTGAATCGCGTTGAGCCGCTTGACAATCACTTTCCTGCGACTCATGGCGAGCGCTCCTTTCGAGAGGCAGACCGAGACGATCATCGGCAACATCTCGGGCGTAAGACCTACGGCTACCGCCATTGCGAACAGAAAAGCTGCTTTCCAATCATGTTTAGTAAAGCCGTTAATCAGAAAAACCAGTGGCACCATGACAGCCATAAATTGGATCATCAGCCAGGTAAAACGATTCAGTCCAATATCAAAGCTTGTTTGCGCCCGATCGCCGGAGATCAAATGAGCCATGCTACCAAAATAAGTGTTTACGCCGGTCGTAACCACCACGGCTATCGCCGTGCCGCTCTCGACGCTTGTGCCCATGAAGCAAATATTTTTAAGCTCGGTCGCTAATATTTCGTCTTTGCTTTCGCGACCGCAAAACTTCTCGACTGGAACTGACTCGCCCGTCAAACTGCCTTGACTTATGAAAAGGTCCTTCGCTGAAAGCAGCCGCAAGTCGCCAGGAATCATATCGCCCGCAGCCAACTTGACGCAATCCCCGGGCACTAAATCGCGCAGCGGAATCTCCCTCGCCACTGCACTGCGAACGACGGTGGCGGTTACGTGAATCATCGCCCTAAGTTTCTCGGCGGCACCGTCCGCCCGCGCTTCTTGCCAGAAGCGTAGACCCGCACTCAGCGCCACCATCGTCGCCATCACAGACCCAGCCCGTGGGTCACCAGTAAAAAAAGAAATTGCTGATAGAATAGTGAGCAGAATAACCAGCGGGTTACGCATGATTTTTAAAATGCGTACTGGCCAGCCTTGTTTTCGTTCGCGCGCAATTTCATTGGGGCCCGACGTGCGTGCACGTTCTTCAGCTTCAGTTTGCGTCAGGCCACTCGCGCTGGTAATCAAGTTACGGAGCACTTCTTCTTGCTCTTTGTGCGCAGCGTCAATCACAGCAGGCGAAACACGGATAATCGAATGATTTAAATTGGGTGTCGTCATTGATTATATTTATTTGCGTGATAAAGCTTATAAATACAGTATACCCATCAATCGTGCGGGGACCTCGGAACCCCACGTATTAGTTAAGGGTATTCGCGTACATACTAAAGCGACTGGGTGGTGCAGACTTTGTCTCTTAGTCATCACACAGAAGCGCAAGTCATGAAAACCGATACCCAGTTACAATCAGACGTGATCGCAGAACTTAAATGGGAACCATCAATCAGCTCGGAGGCAATAGGCGTCGAGGTCAAGGATGGCATCGTCACTCTAGCCGGTCACGTAAACAGTTATGCAGAAAAGGTAGATGCTGAGCGTGCGACTATGCGGGTTTCGGGAGTAAAAGCTCTTGCCGTCGAAATGGATGTAAGGCTAGCCGGATCTAGCACGCGAACTGACGCG
>JAYVYN010000207.1:0-5823 GCA_043784265.1 Gammaproteobacteria bacterium
TTATTGTTTTGTGATCATTTGAATCTGGCGCGAGGAAAATATCTTCCGGCTTCCAAAAAAAGTGGGGGTGCGTCGAGATTTGCGCAGGCGACCTATGCATTGACTTACGGCAAGGATTTAATTCCCGCACCGGGTACTAAGATGTTGCAGGGAATGCCCGACATGGACGCGGTGTTTACTGCGGCTGACGTACGCGCTGGGTGGGAGATGGACACCTCGGTGGCGATCGCAGATCTTTATGAAACTGATGGATCGCCTCTGCCGATGTGTGGGCGTCAATTGCTTAAACGCACGGTGAAAGAATGGCGTGCGTTAGGGTTTAACCCCAAAGTCGGCTTAGAGCTTGAAGCCTACGTATTTGAGCGCAACGAAGCTGGCAAGTTAGCGCCGTATGACACGCCGGGTGCTTATGTGTACAGCACCGGACCCGCCTGTGATCCGCGCCGATTCACCGACAACCTTTGGCATCGGGCGGAATCGCGCGGCTTCAAAGTGGAATGCATGACCGCAGAATTCGACGCTCCGCAATTGGAGTTTACGCTTGTCTACGACGATGCGTTGCAAGCGGTCGATGATGCTTTCTTGTTCCGGCTAATGGCTCGTGAAGTGGCGTTTGAACATGGTTTGCTGCTGACATTTATGCCCAAACCTATTCTCAATAAGGGGGGTAGCGGCTTACATGTAAATTTCTCATTTAATGACTCGTCCGAGCACAACGTGATTGCCGACGGTCAGGGCTCAAACCTTTCGCCTATCGCTCGCAGCTCGGTGGCCGGCCTGATGCGGCATCATCAAGGCATGTGTGCACTGGTGGCACCGACGGTTAATTCCTATCAACGATTGAAACCGGGTTCGATGTCGGGTTACTGGCGTAATTGGGCCGTGGATCATCGCGGAGTCACTACTCGCATATCGGCACAGGGCGGAGTGCGGGCGCGTATTGAGCATCGTATGGGCGATGCCGCGTCTAATCCCTATGTGTTAGTGGCGGCAGTGTTGCAGGCCGCCAAATTAGGTTACAGCGAAAAATATGCACTGCCGCCACCCGAGACCGGGGATTGCCTGAGTCACACCGACGCAATTGAGGCGGTGCCCGAGAGTCTCGGTGCGGCGCTCGATGCTTTGGAAGCCGACAAGGCGTTTGCCAGGTGCATGGGCGAAACGTTGGTGACAAATCATGTGGCGATTAAGCGGGCGGAAATCAAAGAGACCGAAAACTTGCAAGGCGATGCTCTTCGAGACTATTACATTAACTACATTTGACAGAATCGTGCTGCCGAATTAGGGTCTAGTTTTTGCTACGGAGATATTGATATGACAAGCCCGACGATTGCTCAAAAGAGTCCATACGCCGTCGAGGTTGAAGCGGGCAAGACTTATTTCTGGTGCGCCTGTGGTAAGAGTGCCAAACAACCGTTCTGTGATGGTAGTCATAAGGGCAGCGAATTCGCACCGGTCAAATATACCGCGTCGCAGTCCACCACGGTATTTTTTTGCGGTTGCAAGCACACGCACAAAGCACCGTTGTGCGACGGCAGTCATCTAAAACTTTAGCCGCTATACGACTGCCGCGCTTCGAGTTGCACCGAGCTGCTGAATGACTCCCGCAAAGTGAGTCGCGTAGCTGGAATGCACCCAGATCGAAAACCCCAAGGGACTTCGCGCGACGATGGCGGGGCAGTCGAACAACGTCAGTGCGGCACAGGGGCGATCCAGTAATACAGCCTCGATGTCGATAGTGCTGGCGAGCAAGCGGCTCGCGCCCCTGCCGACGAGTGTCATCGCGTACCATTTGCCGCTGACATCAATAACTGTTCCGGAGCCTGCGTTGCTTGCCGCCTCCATGAGTGATTCTGTCGTGGCCTCCAGGGAGGGTGCGAACCAGCGGCCGGGTGCGATAGGGAGTAACGCGGGAAACTGTTGATCACTAGAAGTACCTGGCATAAAAATGCCGGTTACCCCACTAAACGCCGTGAATTCATAATCCCTTGCGGGCGGCAATTCTTCCAGCGCGCAGGAAAAATCATTAAAAAGTGCGTGACTCATAGGGTGTGGCTCATGGTCTTATTGTCTTATTGCATAGACTTCATCCGAGCACCGCTCGGATCAAAGTGCACGGGGGGTACCAATAACACTCGGGTGTTGGCGCTGCGTAGCGGATCTTTGGCAATTAAGGTGGTGCCAAGTTCTAGATTTCGCGCGACCAGTCCTAAGCCAATCCATTCATTCAAAGTGGGGCTATAAACCGTAGAAGTCACGTGACCACAGGGACCCGGCGCTAAGGTACCGACTAGCTGCGCGCCCGCAAGGAATTTGGACCTGCCATCAACCGCTTTAAGACCCACTAGGCGCGGTCTTGATGCTTCATGAAACGCGGGTCGATTGAGCAATTCGAAACCCACGCAGTTATTGGCAATTTTAACCAGCCCGTTCATGCCGAGATCAAAGGGAGTGGTTTGACCGTTGAGCTCGGAACTCACCAAGTAACCTTTTTCCACGCGTAAGATATCAAGGGCTTCGAGTCCATACGGTGAAAGACCGGCAGCAATCAAGCCTTCCCACAGCGCGAGCGTAACGGCAGGGCGGCAATGCAACTCGAACGCAAGCTCACCCGAGAAACTCGCGCGTAGTAGTTTAATGTCGTGGTTTTGAAATGTGCCGACTGCAAAATCCATATGCGAAAGTGTAGCGAGGTGTGTGTGCCACGCATCGCCCAACACTTGACGAAGGGCATTCCGACTGGTGGCTCCAGCCACGGCAATCACGGACCAACTCTCCGTCACATCGGTGACTGAGACCGCGCGGATGCGCGAAATCGCCGGAGTGCCCGCAATCGCTGCATCATGCCCCTCAACACAGTAGTACTCAAAGTGTGACAGCATATGTTCGGCATGTCCTGAGCTCACCGTGGCTAGAAATCGGTTCGTCGCCAGACGCAGCACAATACCATCGTCCAACACCATCCCGTCCTCGCGTAAGTTCACCATGTACTTACTGCGGCCTACTTTAATAGTGCTCGCCTTGGTGAGGTACAGGGTATCGAGGAAGGCCGCGGCATCGGGGCCCGCTATTTCTATTTTCCCCAGCGTCGAGCTGTCGATGATGCCACCGATGTCTCGCACACGCTTAGCTTCGGCGATCCCCGCAGTAAAAGCATCCGCGCCGTTGGCACGATAATAACGCGGCCGCATCCAAAGACCCAAGGACTCCAACACACCCCCGTTTGATTCATGCCATTGATGCAGCGCTGTCCTGCGGGTCGGGCGCAGCGCCGCGCCCACGCGCAGGCCCGCGAGCGAACTTAAGGTCATCGAATAATACGGCGGACGAGCACGACTTGGGGTGACCTGGGTGTTTAGATCGCCCCTCAATTCCGCCACGATACTTGCGCCGAGCAAGCCGCTGGTGCGACCTTGCTCGGTACCTACACCGAGGGTGGTGTAACGCTTCACGTGCTCAATGTCGTTAAACCCTTCGCTAAGTGCGGCGCGCAGATCGGTCACAGTGACATCATTTTGCAAATCGACGAATTGATATTTTTCGCGAGAGGGATCGCTTGGTGAGCGCCAGAAGGGTACCAGTGAGGGTGTCATGTCGCCGTGGCCCCGGGGCGCAGATCCTGGCAAGTCTGTTTTGCCAGCTACTTGAGCGGCGGTGCGCCCTGCCGTGTAACCATCATTCAGCGCGGCATTGAGTTCGAGATAGCCGTGTTCGGCACCGGCGATGAGGTGGGATTGGGTCGATTGATGGGTGGGCGGCGACCATCCGCCGCCCACTAGAACGGTATCGCAGGGTAGGATACGTGTTTGGTGTGGCGCATCGAGTGGCGCGATTTTTACCCCAGTGATGCGTTGCCGACCGGTCGTCGCGAGCACCGCCGTATTCAGTAAACAATGGATTCCACTACGCATAAGATCGGCGCGTAAGGGGATGGCTTCCGAGGCTGTGGGGCGAGTATCGATGATAGCGCGGATGCGCATGCCTCCGGCTTGCAAGCGCGCAGCGGCGGCATAAACACGATCATGATTGGCAAATAGCACCAGATCGTCTCCTACTTTTACGCCGTAGCGAGCCAAATATTTCTCGGCAGCATTGATGAGCATGACGCCGGGACGATCATTACCCATAAATACAATGGGTCGTTCCACCGCGCCCATCGCGGCTACCATGGCGCGGGGTTTTATGCGGTATACAGTGTTTTCTCCAGCAATTCCCCCGGCTTCTCGATGCGCAATGATCAGATCGCTGGAGCCTCCCATGATAGTGGTGTCGGTGAATATCTTTGCGCCGCGCTGTGTGAGTTCTGCGAGTGTTGTGGCAATCCACTGCTGGGCTGACAGTCCATCGATTTCACTCGCTTCAAATTCCAGCTCGCCGCCTACCACCGGTTCACGCTCGAACAGCCACACGTTGGCGCCGGTGCGGGCTGCGGCCAGTGCGGCGGCAAGTCCCGCAGGACCGGCACCTGCTATCAGTACATCGCAACTGGCATACATTATTCTAGGAGGCGGTAGGGTACACGCACCCGGTGCTTCACCGAGACCGGCTAGATTGCGAATCAGCTTTTCGTAGGTTTTCCACGAGGGCCAGATAAATGTTTTGTAGTAAAAGCCCGCACCCAAGAATCCTTCGCCTGCTTGCAGCAACGAGGCCACATCGAACTTCAAACTCGGCCAGCGATTCTGACTGCGCAATACCATACCGTCGCGCAGCACCAATTGGGGTGCGGACACATTAGGAATCACAGTGGGAGAATCGCCCACGGTAAACAGCGCGTTGGGTTCTTCGGGCCCTGCCGCGAGCAGTCCGCGCAGCCGGCGATACTTGACACTACGGCCCATCGCACGCACGCCATTGGCAAGGAGTGCGGAGGCGGCGGTGTCGCCGTTTTGGCCGAAGTACTTAAGGCCGTCAAAACTAAATCGCAGCGATTCGCTAGCGATGCGTGTTCCGACACGTACGCCGACTCGTGTGCCTGTGCGAGCGCTCATGTGGCAGCGCCGAGTAAATTTATTTCGAGAACGGCGCCACTCGATGGATTGCGCTGCACGCGGAGCCAACTACGGCAGCCGCGGACATGCTGCCAATGCTCGATACTCAAGTGCGGGGTATCAATGCGCTCATAGACCCTGGCGAAGGGGGAAGTATTCGCTGGGGGCAAAGTCTTGTGAAATACGAATTCGCTCAATTGTCTCGGTCCGCAGAAAGGACATACTAAGCGGGTTTGCAGTGTTGCGAGTGTCATAGGCGCACCGGGAAAGGCCCGCCGCCGCGCTCGTCGAGTAGGTGGCCGGTGGCAAAGCGTGACATGCGATAGGCTTTTATGAGATCCGGTGCGCTACCGGTTGCCACCAGCGTTGCGAACGCGGCACCCGAGGCGGGGATGGCTTTGAACCCTCCGTAACACCAACCCGCATTGACGAATACATTGTCATAGCGGAGTCGGTCCATGATAGGACTGCCGTCCATAGTCATATCATTGATGCCCGCCCAATGGCGCAGAATTTTGCAGCCAGCAATTTGCGGGAGTAACTCGACCGCGCCTTCCACCACATCTTCCATTCGATCCCAACGGCCTTCACGGGTGTAGGAAGGAAAGCCATCGAGCATTCCGCCCATCACTAAGCCGCCACGATCGGATTGGCAGATATAGGTTTCGCCGTGACCGGGATACATGTATACCAACACGGTGTTGAGCAGGGGTTTGATCGGCTCAGTGACCATCGCCTGCAAGAGATGCGTCTCGATCGGCAGGGGTACGCCGAGCATCGTGCCGATCATGGCAGTGTGGCCGGCGGTCGCAAACACGATGCGTTCGGCCTT
>JAYVYN010000208.1:0-23878 GCA_043784265.1 Gammaproteobacteria bacterium
CGCTTGCATAGATCTCGCGGTCAAGGTGGCAGGCATTGAACACGTCGGGATCGGTGCCGATTTCGACGGTATTCCACAAGTACCTCGTGGACTCGAAGATATCTCCAAGATGCCGGCTCCAAAGAAGGCGCTCAAGAACCAGGGATACTCGGATTCCGACATTCGCAAGATAATGGGGGAGAATTTCTTGCGCGTTATTCGAGAGGTTGTCGGGGAGTGAAGCATAGAGAGCCGATTATCCCAGGTGAATTGCCATCTTTGGCTTCCCTATAGCTGCCGCTATCCACTGGCCGCGTGGCGTTAGGTTTCCCGGTTTACGGGATTCGAGAAAATTGGCACTGTCAAATGTTTTGGAAAGTACACTACGAAGTCGCTCGTTGGGCAAGTCCAGACTAGTTACGTGCGTTGGGGGTGGAAAATTTATAGCCGAGTAACAGCCATTTCCGTAATAGAACATTTCGTAAGGATCATTGGCACTGTTTATTGCGCGTTGGTGTGCTCGACTTTGTGCGCCCTGCCTGTATTTGCCAAGGACTCAGGTCCCGCTCTTGAGCGCTACGCTGTAGTCCTTTCTGGACATCCCATAGTCGTATGGTCGCGACGACCGTCATCACCGGCGGGTGTCGTGGTCCTGGTCCATGGCAGGACTTGGAGTGCACGCACTGCGTTTGATTTCGAGTCAAAAGGAGAAAAGCGATCACTCCTCAAAGTGCTGGCGGCCGCTGGATATGCTGCATATGCGGTTGATCTCCCTGGATACGGAGAAACGTCGCGCGATGGCGCGGGATGGCTCAAACCAACCCACGCCGCTGAGGTTGTCGAAGCAGTATTGAGGTTCGCATCTACGAAAAACCCCGGATTGCCGGCACCAGTCCTGCTTGGATGGTCAAGGGGATCCAAGATATCAGCTCTCGTAGCGACCAGAGCACAGCAGCCGCTAAGCGGGCTTATCCTATACGCATTTACTTTTGATCCAAATTCCCCCCCGCTTTACGGACCCGCTACTGGCGATCCGAAAGCAATCGCCAATTCCGAAGCGGATGCACGGTCCGATTTCATTTCACCGGACGTCATTAACGCCAATCTCGTTCAAGAGTTTGTCAACACGGCTCTCAAAATCGACCCGATCAAGGTGGACGTTTGTTGTGACACGGATTTTCTCGATATACGTCCGGAAGCCATTCGCATCCCCACTTTATTGATACAGGGGGCAAGAGATCCTGGTATTCATGCAGCGGCCGCCGCAGAGTTCTTCTCGAAGCTCTCGACTGATGACCGACGCTGGGTTGTGATCGCTAAGGGGGACCATGCAGTAGGTTTAGAGGCCACAGCGCCCGTCTTTTTTTGGGCGGTCTTAGATTTTGTACGCAGCACGATCATCCCAAAATCCGCTGCCCGATAGCGGCCGGCTACGGATGCCACTTGTGGGTCTAGGCTTTGTGAAAACGCAGTATTGTGCGCATTCATGGGATAAAATAGGCACAACGTAGCGATGCGAGCGTGCCATGAAGCGATATGTCGTCGGCCAGGATTGATCCCCGAGCACGTTATTCCCTGAGAGTCTCGATGAGTATATCGCGGAGGACAACCCGCTGCGGGTCGTCGATGTGTTTGTCGATAAGCTGGGCCTGCTCGATCTGAGGTTTGAAGGCGCCGAGCCGCAGGCGAAGGGCCGACCGGCTATCACCCCGCCACGCTACTGAAGATTTACATTTCAGCCGCTGGGAACATGAAGCGGTACTCGAGTTTGCACGTGCTAGCTTACAATTTAAAAGGGGCAATGCAGAACTTGGGCATCGTACCGCTAATGCGGGCGCTTCAGGCGTAAGAGCGCTCATCGCCAAAATAACTTTGATCCACTTGCTGCTGCATTCATTGTCAGTGCGGTCTTCCGCGGGCTCCCAGTCTCGCCACGCGTATAATCCAAGCTGACATTTACTTGAATCGCGGTTTTCACACGGCTTCGGGTCAGTACCGATTGCGCGATCGCCCATGTTAAATTGGACCCAACGACAGTGCCGGGATGCGTATGCCTGAATTGATCTACCTCGCCAAGACAGCAAGTGACTACGAATCTTTCGCAGTTCTAGTTAGAGAGTACGTCGGTTGGTGTCGAACGCGGTATGAGCACGATGCCTGGTTCGTCGAGAAGGTATTCGGCTATCAGGACCTGGACCAGGAATTGCGGGAACTTGCCACAGCCTATGGTCCGCCGAACGGTAAGACCCTGCTGGTCCGCAGTGGTGATCAGGTCTCCGGCGCCGGGGCCTTCCACCGTCTCCCGGACGGTACCTGTGAAATGAAGCGGCTATACGTATCGCAACGATTCAAAGGCCAAGGGATGGGACGTCGACTCGCAGAAGCGCTGATCGACGCGGCCCGAGGAGACGGGTTTGAATTGATGCGACTCGACACCGGAAACCTCTTGAAAGAGGCCATTACCATGTACCGCAAACTCGGATTCAAAGAATGTGCGCCTCACCTCGAATACCCGGAGAAGCTGTTGCCGTATCTGGTGTTCATGGAATTGCAGTTGAGCAAGTGACGGGCGGGCGGCCCGCATTTCAGCGCGCGGAAGCGGCCGTTCGCGACCCTCGCCTCACATCCGGCCATCAGTCGTACCATCTGCAGCTGTGGCCACATCGGCGCAAATTCTAAGTCCACGGATTTAATATCAACTTTACTGAGGATTTGAAGTCCACATCATTCCGAATAACTAGAGTCAACGTGTGAACTTGCGAAGTAGCCGCTACCGGGGCGTGAATGGCGCGACCCTGCGCTTCGCGGCGCGCGACCAGCTTGCCCGCGATGCCGGATACGCAGGATCTGGGGTGGTTTAACTAGGTGGGGGCGTCAATTGCTCCGAAGTCATTCGCTCCAAAATCGGCGCTCGCCACCGATAGGTCGAGGTCGCCAGCGGTCGCAGTGCCCGAATCAACCTTATCGAAATGTCGTAATATTGCTGTCGCGATAAATTTGGCTATAAAATAACTAGCACAGAGGTGATGTCATGAGATTATTTGCATTGTTCGGAGCAGTCGTTGTGATCAGCATGTCTGCAGCGGCTGGCGCAGCGACACCGAGTGCGGAGGCCATGATGCCGGTGCGCGCGTTCATTGATGGTTTCAACAAAGGCGACATTAAGGCAGCGGCGGCGCAAACCGCGCCCGACGACATGTTGATTATCGATGACGTTGCACCATTTACCTGGACCGGACCGAAGGCCTTTGATATTTGGCTCAAAGCGCTCAGCGAGTCCAACAAGGCCGAGGGCAAAACTGACGGCCACTTGAGGGACGGCAAGCCGGTCCATGTCGAGGTGAGCGCTGATCGCGCTTACGTCGTAGTCCCTGCGGTGTACACGTTCAAACAAAAGGACGTCGCTATGAGGGAGACTGCGCAAATGGCGCTCACGCTTCAGAAAGGCAAGACCGGCTGGTTGATCACCAGCCTTGCCTGGGCAGGAACCAAAGCCAAGCCGGTAGTAGCTGCCGCTGCAGCGAAGTAGTGAACTGTAACGCCGATAGTCACCGGGCGGTCGCGAAAGACCGCAACGGGTCAATGAGGCCCATTCAAGTGGGAAGCGGGGCAGAAGGAATGGGATCACGGGGCTGATGGACTACACTGCGGCAAAGCTGCTGCTTGCAAGACTAGGCGGCATAGGCATTGGACCCGAGTCATTCTCTATGAACGTTGCTACGTTATTTCTGCGTCGCGAACGCTGGGCCACCTTGCACAAATGGCGCGCGAATGTGGAGCGCGAGGTCAGCACCACCCTTGAGCGCGCTATTTCCCCCAATACACGAGCGCGGTGAATAGAGAAACTCTTCGAGTTGCATGGCGATAGCATGACGACCCTGGAGTTCCTGCAGGAACTACCGGGCACGGAAAGATACTGGCAAATGCATGCAACGCAAATGCGCACCCAACGCGGGTTATCTATGCCAAGCACCACCCGTGCGGCTTTGACTCGCTTTAGTTCACCCCATGAAGCATCCGGGAACCCGGGACAATTACCGCATGCTGGAAACGCCGCCCGACGAGCTCAGCGTGCAGATTCAACGCGTGGACCACGAGAGCCGCGTGCATATTGATATCGAGACCGATGACATTCCAGCCGAAGTTGCAAGCCTTGAGAAACTGGGTGCCAAGGTGGACGAACGTAAGGAGCGTTAGGTAATCATGAGTGCGCCAACAGGACAGCGTTTCTGCATAGTTTGCGTACAGCGAATAAATTGGCCGAAAAACGCGAATCAGTGGGACTGATATTCGATTGCGGACTCCGGCTTTCTCATAGCCGCTCTTCTGAGGCGGCTAGAATCGGACAAGGAAGCACCAGTCGGTGCCAAGCATGACCTTAAATACGTCCGTATTGCGAATCGCAAATCACTGGCTGGATATCAGGCGACTACTGATCCGAGGTCAGGCGTCGACAATTTATTGCTCGGTCGCGTCGATCAATTCGGACGGCACACCACACGTCACGCCACTAGGCACATTCTTTTTGCGAGATGATTTGACCAGCTACCATTTCGATCACTGCACAAGTGCATTGCCAAGGAATCTCGATAACAACCCCAACCTCTGTGTTATGGCGGTGAACGCGGGCTTTATGTTTTAGTTCAACAGTCGATTGCTGTGGGTCATCGGACTAACTGCTAAGGTTGAAAGCCCAGTTCCCGCTGATGACGGATGGCCAATATGCGGACTTCATCCTGCAATGCCACGAATCGATACAGGGGTACATGTCCTGACTGTCCGTAGGAAATAATTAACTCACGTATTTCGCCTTCGGTACGGCAGCCAATAAACGGATGAGTCCCAAGGCTATCGACTGCCGACTGGATCGCCGACACCGCATTCAAGGCCGCAGTGAGATTTTTGCCGCGCAGCTGACTCGCCTACAGCAAGCCGTTTCAACCAGGCATGCACATCTTCAGCGCGGTAGACCTCGCCTGTTTTCTCAATGTCGGCATCTGCGGCGAGAGCCTCTTTGACGAGGCTGCGCATTTGCTCTTCATAGTCGGCGTGACGCTCGACGGCATCAATGAGCAGGCTGTGGGCGGAACGGCCTGTTTGTTTGGCCAGGGAACTGAGTCGGGCGCGCAATTTCGGCGGCAATCGGATGGTTGTAGTTGCTGTCATTCCTGAGCTACTTCACTCGCTTTGTAGCACATTTATCGCACAAAGTTCGGAGCTGTCGCAATAGTCGGAAAAAGCGCTCATTTTGATGCGCGTGTTCGCCCTACTCATTATTTCAAGCCCCTCGCGACATCGAGACTCAGCAACGTTCCGAGCAAAACGTTCGCGCCATTCTCTATGTCGGCGGAGTTAGAAAACTCCTTTGGGGAATGACTGATTCCGCCCACGCTTGGAACAAAAATCATCCCGATAGGCCCAAGATTGGCCATCTCCTGCGCATCATGTCCGGCACCGCTTGGCATCAGCTTGGTCGAGAGGTTGAGCCGTTTCGCAGTCGCTTCGATCAATCCCTGTACTGCCTTGTCGGTGAGTGCAGGTGCGCTGAGTTCCTTGGGTGAGAAATGAAACGTGGTGCCGTTCAAGCGCCCGATCTCATCCGCGACTTTTCGCGTCCGATCAAACAGGGCATTGATCTTGCTCGCGTCCAAATCGCGTAATTCCACGCCCAAACTTACCTTGCCTGGAATCACGTTGTATGCCCCGGGCTCGGCTTTGATCCAACCCACTGTACCAACCTGATGGCCTGGCACGCTGGTGACCATCTGGTTGAACTTATCCACGAAACGGGCCGCCGACAGCAGCGCATCGTGACGCTGATCCATCGGTGTCGTGCCGGCATGATTCGCCAAACCTACTACCGATACCTCGCTATCGAGGATGCCAACAATTCCTTGCACCACGCCGATCTGAATATGCTGTTGCTCCAGTATTGCCCCCTGTTCGATGTGCAACTCAACGTAGGCGCTGATGCTGCCGGGTTGCCGTCTCGCTGCTGCGATTCGTTCAGGATCACCGCCTAAGAATATGATGCCGTCATGAACGATTTTTCCGCTCTGCGATACGGAGTTGAGCGTCGCTGCGTCTACCCCTCGGGCAATCGCGGTACTTCCCAGCATCACGCCTTCTTCGTCCTCAAAAATGATTACCTGCAGAGGATGTCGCAATCGGACGCGGCGCTCGTTGAGCGTCTGAGCGACCTCGATCGCCCCGAGCGAGCCCAAATCGCCATCATAGTTTCCGCCCTCCGGAACCGAGTCGATGTGTGATCCGATAACGATGGGCTTGAGTGTGGTGTCGGTTCCGGCTCGTGTGCCCACTAAGTTTCCAGCGACGTCGGTGCTGACAGCGAGTCCAGCCCCGCGCATCAATCCCATGACGTATTCGCGGCCAGCTCGATCGGCCGCCGTGTAAGCAACGCGACTGACGCCGCCCTGAGAATTCTTGCCAAACTCAGCCAATGCAGATAGATGACCGTTTAGACGGCTACCATCGATCCGCAGATGCTTGAATAAATCGCTAGCATGCGCAGGCTGCCATGCGATGGCTGCCAATAAGCTCAAACCAATTGCTCGTGAAACCAAAGTAGTCTCCTGTCCTCTTTCCCGTTAGTCTACGCTGCCAACTGACAACGCTCGACACGTTTGATATCGGGTATTCTCACAAGAATGAAATACCAGCACCGAGTGGTCGCCTTACTGTCGTTGCTGGCGATCATTACGTACTTGGATCGGGTGTGCATCGCGGTGGCCGGACCGCGGATGCAGGATAACCTGCACATCAGTCCGCAGGCGTGGGGCTGGGTGACAAGTTTGTTTTTCATCTCATACGCCGCGTTCGAGATTCCCACTGGCGCGCTGGGGGATCGTATCGGCCCACGGCGGGTTCTAACGCGGATCGTGACCTGGTGGTCAGCGTTTACTTCCCTGACTGGCATCGTATCGAGTTATCCACTGTTGTTGCTCGTCCGATTTTGCTTCGACGGTGATCAGTCGCTGGATCCCGAAGCTGAAGCGCGCACGCACCTGGGGGATCATCTGGATGACCAGGCAGATCGGCGCAGCGATCGCGCCGCTGCTAGTAGTACCGATACAAGCGCACTACGGCTGGCGCGCATCGTTTTACCTTTTCGGGATCCTCGGCGTAATATGGAGCCTGGTCTGGTACGCATGGTTTCGGGATTCGCCGCGCGAGATGAGCGGCATCACTGCGGTCGAACAGCAGGAAATTGGGGACGATCAGCAAGTTCGCCACGCTATGCCCTGGGGGCAGGCACTGCGCTCCGGCGCCCTTTGGCGAATCGCGGCCATCGCCGCCTGCTATGTCTACGTGATTGCCTTCTTCCAATCTTGGCTGCAGACCTACCTTGTCAAGGGACGGGGATTCACAGAGGCCGCACTCATACTTTCTACCCTGCCGTACATCGTTGGCGCCTGTGCGAACGGCATTGGTGGACTTACGAGTGACCTGCTCGTACGAAAGCTCGGACTGAAGACTGGTCGTCGGACAGTCGGGGTATTGGGACTTAGCACTGCGGCGATCTTCATGGCGGCAACGATCTTTACCACCAGCGGAATCTGGTCTTTGACATTTCTGTCACTGGCCTACGCTGGAATCCTATTCCAGCAGCCAAATCTGTGCGCAGTCTGTCTCGACACCGGACGAGATCACGCCGGTGCCGTATTCGGCTTCATGAACACCGCGGCAAATGCCGCGTCGGCCGTGTCCTCGGTAGTGTTTGGATACCTAGTTGCTTACTTCGGGAGCTACAACGCTCCATTCCTCCCAATGCTTGCGCTGCTATGCATAGGCGCTGTCTTGTGGTTGAAGGTAGACCCGACGCACGATCTCTTCGCAACGGAAGTGCCTAATGGCGCTCCGTAGGCCGCCCGCCATCGGCGGCTAATCAGGCCGCGCGAGCGCGTTTCTTCAAATGCACCAATAGCAACGACATGGCCGCCGGCGTAAGCCCGGGAATTCGAGCCGCTTGCCCTAGCGTCTCAGGTCGCACTTCGAGCAAACGCTGGCGCACCTCGTTCGACAGCCCACTCACCGAGCTGTAGTCGATGTCCACCGGCAAGGACAAATCATCATTGCGTTGCTGCCGATCGATTTCTTGCGCTTGACGCACTAAGTATCCCGAGTACTTTGCCTGCACATCGATTTGTTGTTTAACTTGCGCCAAGAGTCGTTCATCGTCGCGCCAATGCGCTGTTGCCGCATCGCCGTCCTGCCGCGAATCCTCCAACATCGCCGGCTCAACCACAACCCCCAGCAGATCGTCCGCCACCCCCAACAGATCGTCATACGTCACTTCCGGACGACGCAGCAAATCGAGCGCATGCACTTCGCGCGTTAGCGGTGCCCCCAACTTAAGAAGCAACGCGGCATCCACCGCCTCTGGGTGTATCACCCAAGCGGCCAACCGCCGAGTCTCAAACGCCACCGCCTCACGCTTGGTCACAAAAAATTGCCAACGCTCATCGCCCACCAGGCCCAGCTCAAAACCCTTCTCCGTCAAGCGCAGGTCAGCATTATCCTCGCGCAAGGACAACCGATATTCGGCCCGACTGGTAAACATGCGATAAGGCTCGGGTGCGCCACGAGTGATCAAGTCATCCACCAGAACCCCAATATAGGCTTCGCTCCGCTTGGGGGCCCAAGGCTCACGACCCGAGACCTGCAACGCTGCATTGGTCCCCGCCAGCAACCCTTGCGCGGCCGCCTCCTCGTATCCCGTGGTGCCGTTAATTTGCCCGGCAAAAAACAAACCCGCAATGAACTTACTCTCCAGATTGCTCTTCAAATCACGCGGATCAAAAAAATCATACTCAATCGCATAGCCCGGCCGGGTGATATGCGCACGCTCAAATCCTGCAATTGTGCGCACAAACTCCACCTGCACATCGAAAGGCAAACTCGTAGAAATACCATTCGGATACACTTCATGCGTATCCAACCCTTCCGGCTCCACAAAGATCTGATGCGAGAGCTTATCGGCGAAACGCACCACTTTATCTTCCACTGAAGGACAATAACGCGGACCCACGCCCTCAATTAATCCGGTGAACATCGGTGAACGCGTACTCGCCGCGCGAATAATCGCGTGCGTACGCTCATTGGTCGCCGTGATATGACAGGGTAATTGGCGCGGGTGCTGCGCACGCGTACCCAGATAGGAAAATACCGGTCGCGGCGAATCGCTATGCTGTTCGCGCAACGAGGAATAATCAATACTGCGGCCATCGATGCGCGGTGGGGTGCCGGTTTTGAGTCGGCCCACCCGCAATGGTAGCTCGCGCAAACGCGCCGCCAAGCTAATGGAAGGCGGATCCCCCGCCCGACCGCCGGCGTGACTTTCCAATCCCACATGGATGCGGCCACCCAAAAAAGTACCGACGGTTAACACCACGGCACGCGCGCGAAACTCGATGCCGCTTTGCGTCACGCAACCCAGCACCCGATCACCCTCAACCACCAAGTCCGCTACTTCTTGCTGAAAGAGCACGAGATGCGGTTGGGTCTCCAACATGCGACGAATCGCTCGCTTGTAAAGTTGACGATCCGCTTGCGCACGGGTGGCGCGCACCGCCGGACCCTTACTCGCATTCAGCGTACGAAACTGAATGCCGGCGGCATCGATCGCCAACGCCATCGCACCGCCCAAGGCATCGATCTCTTTAACTAAATGTCCCTTGCCGATACCGCCAATGGCCGGGTTACAGCTCATCTGCCCTAAAGTCTCAATATTGTGGGTCAGCAACAAGGTGCTTAAGCCCATACGAGCCGCCGCCAGCGCAGCCTCAGTGCCAGCATGACCGCCACCCACCACAATCACATCGAATTCAGTAGAAAATCGCATAGCACATCTTACTCGACAATTTACTCGACAAAAGTTTACTCAACCCCAATCGGGATTCCCGCAAATTTACCGCGCCATGCGATTGGGCCGGTCTCATGTACCGATTCACCCGCCGCGCTCACCGCCACCGTCACCGGCATATCCCGAACCTCAAACTCAAACACCGCTTCCATACCCATTTCCGCGAACGCCACCACACGGCTAGCACGAATGGCACGCGACACCAAAAAAGCCGCGCCACCCACCGCAATTAAATAGGCGGCACCGTGTTTATGAATAGTCTGCACCGCTGCAGGCCCACGCTCCGCCTTACCCACCATGGCAATCAATCCCGCCTTGCCCAGCATCGTCTCTGTGAATCGATCCAGGCGATTCGCCGTAGTCGGACCCGCAGGTCCCACGACCTCGTTACCTACCGGAGCCACCGGACCCACGTAATAGATCATGCGACCGTGAAAATCCAAACTGTCAGGCAGAGGCTTGCCCTCATCCAGTAAAGCGCAAATACGCTTATGCGCCGCATCCCGTCCGGTAAGCAATTTGCCCGACAACAATAATCGCTCCCCCACCTTCCACGTCGCAATCTCCGCCTTGGTCAAACCATCTAAGGACACCCGCCGTGCACTCGCATCCGGTGCCCACAAAACTTTCGGCCATAAATCTAAATTAGGAGGCTCTAAGCGCGCCGGCCCACTGCCATCCAGGGTGAAATCAATATGTCGAGTTGCCGCACAATTCGGGATCACTGCCACCGGCAAAGACACCGCATGCGTCGGATAATCCAGCACCTTGACGTCGAGCACCGTGGTCAGACCCCCTAATCCTTGCGCGCCAATACCCAACGCATTGACGCGAGCATAAATCTCTAAGCGCAGTTCCTCTAATTTGGTTTTCGGCCCGCGAGCAAGCAACTCCTGCATATCGATGGGTTCCATCAAAGACTTCTTGGCTAACAACAACGCCTTCTCAGCGCTGCCACCAATACCAATCCCCAACATTCCAGGCGGGCACCAACCCGAGCCCATTTTGGGCACCTGGTCCACTACCCAATCAGCGACCGAGTCCGCCGGATTCAACATCGCAAATACCGATTTATTTTCCGACCCACCGCCCTTGGCTGCGACGGTAATTTGTACCGTTTCACCGGCCACCAATTCCACATGAATGACGGCGGGCGTATTGTCGCGCGTATTCACTCTGGTAAAAGCCGGATCTGCCACAATAGATGGGCGCAGTTTATTTTCGGGGTTTAGGTAAGCACGGCGTACACCCTCATTGATCATGGCTTCAAGGTCACGCTTCGCGTCCCAGCGCACGGCCATCCCTACTTTAACAAACACCACCACAATGCCAGTGTCCTGGCAGATGGGTCGATGCCCATCGGCGCACATGCGCGAGTTAGTCAGAATTTGCGCGATGGCATCGCGCGCAGCAGGACTCTGCTCAATGGCATAGGCACGCCCCATGGCCTGAATAAAGTCTGGGGTGTGATAGTAGGAAATGTATTGCAAGGCGTCAGCGACGCTGGCAATGACATCATCTTCACGAATGATTGACATGGGATTACCGCCTTAGATCACAATTTTACCAAGTTACGGGCCGCTTAAGGGCGCGAATCGCTACACTAATCGAAATGGAGCATGGCATGCGAGCAGTTGGGCGAATAATGGTCAGTATCGCGGGGTTATGCGCGAGTTTTGGGGGCGTATGCGTAACCCTCGGCGTCTTATCAAGCGCGCCCTCTCTGGCTGCTGCGCCGCCACCGTCTGCGCCGTTCCCCGCGCCACGCATCGCTTTGCGCGATTGTCGCCTGCAGCACCCGTTGCGCTTAAACTCGATTGCGGCGCGCTGCGGAATATTGCGACTCGCCGAGGACCCTTCCGTATCGAACCCCACCATTGAACTTAATTTGGCGGTCATACCGGCGCTGAATCGCCGCAGTACCGCGGCACCACTCTTTATACTTGCAGGGGGTCCGGGCCAAAGCGCGATTTCCATGTACGTGGGCCTCGGCGGGGCATTTTCGCGAATTAATCGTGACCACGACATTGTTCTGTTGGATCAGCGTGGCACCGGGAAGTCATCGCCTTTGAATTGCGATTACCCTGAGAATTGGCAAAAACCCAATGACTCCACACTTGAGTTGCGCGAGGCGACCGCTGTTTGTTTGAAAAAATATGGCTCGCGAGTGCGGTTCTACACCACGAGTGTGGCGGTTCAAGATCTGGATCAAGTTCGACGCGCTCTAAACTATGAGCGGATTAATCTATATGGAGCGTCTTACGGCACGCGGGTGGCGCAGCTCTATATGCGTCGTTTCCCTGTGCATGTTCACGCAGTCATCTTGGACGGAGTAACCTATCCGGAACAAGCCATCGGTATCGATACGCCCTTGGATGGAGAAGCGGCATTGCAAAAAATATTGTTGCGCTGTCACGCTGCGCTTGATTGCCGAGCCGCATATCCGAATTTATCTGAGGAGCTCGCAGCACTACGACATCGGTTCGGGCCTGAGGCTCTGTCTATTTCCATCAGTGATCCTGATACGGGACTACCGCAATCAATAGTATTTAATCGAAATACCTTCGGTGCGGCCTTAAGATTTTTATCCTACAGCGCAACCCAAAGTACATTGCTTCCCACACTCATTCACCAAGCAGCGATTGGTAATGTTGCGCCACTGGCCTCGCAAACTCTGATGACTGCCCGGCAACTCAAGGATCAACTCGCAAGTGGCATGCAAAACACCGTGATTTGTAGCGAGGATCAGCCGCTATTCGCCGCCGCGCACATTGATCGCGAAAAGCTTGCGCATACGTATCAAGGGTTGGATCAATTAGATGCTCTCGCAGAAATTTGCAAACTGTGGCCTAAGGGACCCGTAGACTCAGACCTACACGCAACCTTACACAGCGAGATTCCAACGCTATTATTGTCGGGCGATACCGATCCTGTGACGCCACCGGCTGACGCGGACCTGGCTGCACGGGGTCTTGTGCATCATCGACATATCGTGATGAGCGGCGAAGGGCACGGACAATTAGCTACCGGCTGTATGCCGAAGGTAATGGCCGCTTTTTTAGAATCGGCAAACCCTGGGACACTCGATGTGGCGTGCCTAAAAAAACACCGAGCGCCGGCTTTTTTTTCCAACACCACGGGGCCCGCGCCATGATCGAAGCGCATTCTTTGTGCAAGCAATTCGGCGCCATTCGAGCAGTGAACGAAGTGTCTTTCCTGGCCCAAAACGGCCAGATTACGGGATTGCTCGGACCTAATGGTGCGGGGAAGTCCACTTGTTTACGCATGGTGTACGGAGTGTTGACACCCGATAGCGGCAGTGCGCGCATTGATGGCATCGAAATGCGCGGCGAGACTTCGCTGGCGCGTGCCCGCTTGGGCGTTTTGCCGCATGCGACGGGCTTGTACGGCAACTTAACCGCGCGCGAGAACATTGCTTATTTTGGCGCATTGCATGGCATCAGTCGCGCGGCGATACGCGCTCGCGTGGCAGCCCTGGCTCGCACCTTGAACATGGAAGAATTTATCGATCGGCGAGCGAAAGGATTTTCACAGGGCCAACGTATTAAGGTGGCTTTGGCACGCGCGCTAGTGCACGAACCACAAAATCTATTGTTGGACGAGCCCACCAACGGTCTTGATGTCATGGCGATTCGCAATGTGCGAGAAATGTTATTGCAACTAAAGGCCGGTGGACACTGCATAGTATTTTCGTCTCATGTAATGCAAGAAGTTGCGGCGCTCTGTGATCAGGTAATCATTATTGGACAAGGGCGCGTATTGGCGCATGACACTCCCGCAGCCATTCGCGCCGCCAGTGGCGCGGCTACGCTTGAGGCAGCGTTTATTCAATTATTAGACGGCGCTGAGGCTTCAATTTAAATGCGCGCGCTATTCACCGTATTTGTTAAAGAGGTATTGGAGAATTTTCGCGATCGACGCACACTTGTCTCAGCCTTACTCTTTGGGCCATTGTTCGGACCCATACTATTTGGGGCGATGGTTTCACGTATGCTCGACCAGAGCGTGACCGAGTCCGATGAGGTACTGTCTTTGAGTATTTCCGGCGATGCTCACGCACCCAATTTGACGCGCTTCCTCGAATCTCATGGCGTGCAGCTAAAAAAATCGACGCTATCGGAGTCCGAGGCACGCGCTCAGGTAGCCAAAGGCAAAGCACAGGTCGTATTAATCGTGCCCCGTGAATATGCAGAGCGTTTTATCGCCGCCATGCCTGCCCCGCTGCTATTGGTGGCTGACAGCACGGATTCGCAAGCTCGCAAGACCGCCGAGCGAGCGCGGATGCTACTTGCCAACTACAACAGCGGCATCGCGCAATTGAGACTTCAAGTGCGGGGAGTGAACCCCTTGCTAGCCATGCCCATTGCGGTCAATGAAGTCGATATTGCGACTCCCTCGGGAAGAGCGGTCATCGTGCTCGGATTTATGACTTACTTCGTGCTATTTGCGGTATTGATGGGCGGACTGTATTTAGCGATCGACTCGACGGCCGGTGAGCGCGAACGCGGGTCACTCGAAGCGCTACTCTGCTTACCCGTTGCACGAGCGAGTTTGGTCGGCGGCAAAATTCTCGCAACCTGCGCGTTTATGGGCATATCACTCGCCATTAGCCTCGCGGCCTTTGTCGTAGTATTTCAATTTGTGGCGCTGGAGCGGCTTGGAATGAGCGCAAATCTAAGTGCGAACACCGCAGTGTTGTTGTTTGCCATCTGTCTACCCTTTATACCACTAGGTGCGACACTCATGACTTTTGTGGCGTCCTTCACTCGTAGTTACCGTGAAGCACAAACGTATTTGACCAGCGTTCTATTGGTGCCCACTTTGCCAATTGCGTTTGCAAGCATTTACTCGCTGCGTACGCAGAGTTCGTTGATGCTCATCCCCTCGCTTAGTCAGCATTTACTGATGACCAGTGTGCTGAAAGATGAGCCCATCGCGATCGCCGATTTTTTAGTGTCGGCTGGATCTTCGCTCATTTTCGCCCTTATTTTAGGCTGGCTGGTTGCGCGGCACTGGCGGCGTGAAACTCTGCTCGGCTAGCGCATACCTGTCATAATTTTTTGCTAGGCGTTTTTGACATAATCTGCTATAAAGTAATTGGAGTGATAGATCGTGGTGATCTATCTCGTTGGGGGAAAGGAAATTCACTATGACGAAGTCAGCCGCACGCACGGGTGTATTTGCGTTGATGTTTATTCTTTGTGTTTCCGCCGTTACTATGTTGTGGCTATATTGGCATTATCCCTTGGGCACCAGTCTTGCGACCTTAGCGGTGCTCGCGATGTTTGGCATATCCGCTCGCCTCGCGCGCTCAGTGGAGCCTGAAGCCCCTGGGCTTAAGGCCGGTAGCGAAACTACGGGCAGTTAGACGCTGTCTTCAATCGGAACTCAGGCGCCGGTAACGAGGCGCTAGTGTCAATCCGCGCCGGCCGCGCCAACACAGCCGAGGGTAAGCTCCGCGCAATTTAAGTATCCACCCGCGGCGAGATCACCAGTTTATGGATGCTGGGGAGCGCCTTACTCGCTCAGCGTAAGAGCGTAGCTGCGATCGCCATACTCGAATCAGTGGTCGTGCGTGCATCGGACTTTGGACAAGTGCCGGACTTTGCGCGCGCCTGTACCAATCTTGCTCGCGCCTATCATTTAGAGGGACGCGAGGAGGAAGCGCGCGACCAGTTGAATTTGGCGCTAAAAATCGTACCTGCATTGGATGTCGCGTGGCTTGCCTACGGTGATGTACTCGTCGACTTTTTTAAATATGCGGATGCAAAGTTTGCCTACGAGCAAGCGCGGCTGTTGGAACCTTTCCTTGCGCGCATCGATCACGCGCGTACCGCACTAGCCGTTGAGGACCGCAAGACTGCCGAAGTTATTTTTAAGGATATACTGCAATGAGACGCAAGCCATGTCGGCGCGCGATGCGGCCTTGCCGCCGTTTCACTCGCTGCGGGAATTTCTCACGACGCCAAACGCCTACTTCGCCACGCGCTGACCCAGTCCGCACCATGCAAGCACTGCTGCGCGACGTTAAGGGCGAGAATAAGGTCGAGAATAGCGGCGCCAATGAAATCTGCGCGCACTTACATTTTGCACTCAGGCACGCGTTCGAACAAGCGACCCAATATCCAGCGGCTTTTGCTCACTATGCGCTCGACAATACGCTACGCCGCAAAGCGGTGCCCTTCAGCATCGCGACTTTCGACGCGAAGTCCCAGCGAATGTGCCGATTTTTTGCCATTAAATTTTTTTCGCATCGACGTAGCGGATGCTTCGACCCCGCGCCGCGCTGCTACCTTGATCGTATGGACCACTGGAATGAAGTGTTACCCGGCAAAGTATTGCGTCTACGCTTCGAAGCATTGGTTAGGGAGCCCGAGACTAATATTCGGCGATTACTGCAACACTGCGGTTTGAAGTTTGAACCTGCCTGTCTATCGTTTCACGAAACCAAGCGAGCCGTGCGCACGCCGAGCGCCGAACAAGTACGTCAGCCGATATATACAACGGGCATCGGATATTGGCGTCATTTTGCACAAGAGGTTGAACCGCTACGCCAAGCCGTAGGGGATAGTTTAAAGAGGTTCTAGAGGCTTCGATTGTCCATTGGCAAATTGCGTCAGCAAAGGACATGATCGGTCAACTGGACAAGGACGCTAAAGGATAGGCTTATCACTTGAAGGCGCCAAAATATGATTGCCAAACCGTCAGCGAACCTCGCGTGTTCGACATACGCCTAAATTACCGATTTGATGGCAAGGCGGAGAAGTAGGTCGTCATATTCTAAGCGTTAAGCATCACGCTCAGGGTACTTGACATGTGGTTTATCAAACGGAGCATAACGCCAAGCAGCTGCCGATAGCGGCCGCCCTTCTATAAGAAATTTACGACATGATGTGCGTGCCAATGCTTCGCAATAGCCGCGCGGGAGCAGAGCCAGACGGAGTCGTGCCGCAGAATGTGTTCTAGCGTTCGCGCCAAGGCTCCAATTCGTCCGGGGCGGCCGATGATTCGGCCGTGCAAGCTAATCGTCATCATGCGTGGCTCGCCTCGTTCACCCTTGCGGTACAGCCAATCAAATGCATCCCGGCAATAGCTGAAGAAATCCTCGCCCGTACTGAAATCACCGCCGCGTTGCAAGCGGCTGTCGTTGGTATCGAAGCAATGCGGCACGACTAGGTGCGGGCGCCCGCAGATTTGGGTCCAATAGGGTAAATCTTCGTTATAAGCATCGCTGTCATATAAAAAACCGCCGATTTCTCCCACCAGGCGACGAGTATTCGGGCTCGGCCTGCCGGTGTACCAGCCCAGCGGCCGCCGTCCAATCATGCGCGTGATGATCTCGATGTTACGCAGCATGTGCGCGCGTTCCACGTCTTCGGGCACAAATTGATAGTCGATCCAGCGCTGTCCATGACATGCAACCTCGAACCCGCTGCGTGCCATTTCGGCCGCCGCATCAGGGTTTCGCTCCAATGCCATGCCCACGGCGTTAATTGTTGAGTCGACGCCGTATTGCTGCAGCAGCCGCATGATCTCCCAGAAGCCCACGCGGCTGCCGTATTCGAACATGGATTCAACATTAAAATTGCGGGCGTTCTCAAGGGGCTCGGCGCCAAGGTCAGTCAGGATGGATTCCGAATGAGTATCGCCGTGCAGCACACAACATTCACCGCCTTCTTCGTAGTTCAGCACCACCGAGACGGCAATCTTTGCGTCGTTCGGCCAACGAGGATGCGGCGGATGCGCGCCATAGCCGATGAGATCGCGCGGGTGTGAGCCGGAGGGATTCATGACGAGCCCAAGCGGCGCTCGACGAGGAGCCAATCCATGTAGGCATGGAGTGCGTCGCGTACCGGTCGCGGCGTCCAGCCAGTTTCGGCCTTGATGCGCGAGATATCATAAGCGCCCCACATGCCATCTTTGAGGATTGGATCCTGCACGATGTCCGCGTCCTCGTGGGCGGTGATCTCGGCGCGAAATCCCGGCACTTTCTCCGCAACCCATTTGACCAAATCGCTCATCGAGGCGGTCACGCCGGCAGCGAGGTTGTATGCGCTGTAGCGAAGTGATGGCGCGCGCAGCAAGGAGAGGATTCCGGATGCAACATCTTCCACGTGGACATAGTCTCCCACCGCATCGAGACTATTCACCCGCACCCTCCCCGCGCCACCGAGGGCTAAGTGGGCTAGGCGATTCGGCACATGCCGGAAGTTTCGACTCGGCGTTACACGATCCATGGTGCCGTAAACCGATGAGGGACGGACCGATGCGGTCGAGAGGCCGAAAAGATCGCCATAGCGCTCGGTGATCAGTTCCGATGCCAGTTTGGAGATGCCGTATAGTCGTCGCGGCATAACGTATCCGCTTTCGGGCAGGGGCTCACCCGGTCGGTCCGGACCGTGATGCTGATACACAGCACCCGAGCTCACGTAGATAAATCTCTCAATCCCCGACATCGTTCGCGCCCACTCAAGGACCGCGAGCGTGCCCATTACGTTGACTTCGATGATTCGCGCCGGATTTTCTGCTTCCGGCTCCCGTTTCGCCTCGGCCGCCGTGCCGCGCGACAAGGGCGTCACCGTGGCGCCATGAACGATGTGGGTGATATCAGCGCCATCAAGCGCCGCACGCCATGTATCGGGCCGTGTTACATCCGCGAGTACCACTCTGAGCCGGCCGGCGACGGGAGCGAAGTAGCGCAGAGCTGGCGCATCCAAGGGCTCTGCGTCCAGAATCACCAACCGCGCCGCGGGATCAGTATCCAACCAATGGCGCCCGAGTACGCTCATGACGAAACCGGTCCCACCGGTTACCAGCAATTTCATCTCGCTTCTCCCTCGGTATACACGTGTTAGAGAGGAAAGTTCATGAGCAGACGCTGCAATGCCAGAACGCCCACCCCAAAGTCGTCCAACGCCATGGTTTCATCTGGGTTATGGCTGCCGCAGTCATTGCGTACGAAGATCATTGCCGATGGAATGCCCAAAGTGGCGAATACGGCGGCATCGTGGCCGGCCCCGCTCGGCATCTCAAACGGCTGCTCAAGCAAATCCATCAATCTGGCGCGCAGCCGTTGATCCATGATCGCAGGCGGGGAATCGCTGGTAGTGCCAAGATCGAACTCCACGCGATAGGCCAGGCCAATGCGAGTTGCCGCCCGCCGCGCCTCGAGGACCACGGAATCCATGGTGGCGGTGCATACACTCCGAATGTCGAGCACAAAGCGCGTCTCGCCCGCGACCTTGCTAGGACCATGCATGGCGGAGTCCGTGAAAAGTTCTCCGACGGTAAAAACAAGGTCCGCCCCAGCCTCCTCATGTTGCAGCCAGACTGACTCCATATGGTGCAATAGCTCCACAGTCGAGGCCACCGCATCATGGCGATAAGGTCGGTTGACGGCGCCCGAGTGAGCATACTTGCCAATGCAGCGCGCATGACGAAACCGTTTGCACCCCCGGATGCCCGTCACGACGGCGGCTGGCAGTCCCTTGACGACAAGTGTCGGCCCCTGCTCGATATGCAATTCCAAATAGGCTCGAATCCGTGAGCGATCGAGAAGAGGCCGCCGCGCACGAATCGCCTGCGCATCGAAGCCGCGGTCGATGAGCGTTGATTCGAGGCTACAGCCATTGTCGGAGCGCAAGATGGAAAGACACGCTGGATCTAGCAGCCCGAACGCGCCGCGACTGCCTAGGTAGGGGATGTCGAACCACGCCGACTCCTCGGCTCGGATGCCCATGACCGCGATATCACAAGGGGGCTTGAAATTTGCCGCTTTCAGCGCGGAGAGCGCGCATAGACCGGCGACGACACCCGCCGCACCGTCGTAGTTACCTCCCTGGGGCACGCTATCGAGATGCGAGCCGATGAGGATTCGTGGTGCGTTTCGGTCACATCCTGGCAGGGTCATCATGAGGTTGCCGATGGCGTCGACGGCGATCTCAAGGCCGATCGTCTCAGCGGCGGAGCGCGTGATGTCATGAGCCACCTGTTCGCCCAATCCATAGCTGTCCCGCACGATGCCTCGCCCGACACGGGTTGCGCGACTTAGCTGGTCGAATATCGATGCCGCCAAGTCGAGATCGGGTTGTAGCTTGTCGGAAATCGCTGCAGCCCTCAGCCAGCCAACCATCCGCCGTCAACCATGAGGTTGGAGCCCGTGATGAACGTCGCCCGATCGCTCGCGAGAAAGACGGCGGCATTCGCAACGTCTTGGGGTCGGCCCAATCGTGGCCAAGGGGTATGCTGACGCGCACGTTCAAGAAGTATGGGATCCATTGCCAAGCCCGGCTTGCCTGTCACGATCTTGCCGGGTGAAATGCAATTACACACTATGAGATCCTTCGCATAATCGACAGCGATTTGCTTCGTCAGATAAATTGCGGCAGCTTTGCTCACGCCGTACGACAAATCATACCTTGCTGCGACGATACCGTGTTGCGATCCTAGGTTAATCACACGCCCCCTTACCTCTTGCCGCGGCGCCTGAGTAATCATCTGCTGTACGGCGCGTTTGCAGCCATTGAACAGGCCAGTCTGATTGACGCTCATGACTTGCTCCCACTGCGCTGCACTTGTTTCGAGCAATGCGGTTCCCGTGTAGGTTGCTGCGTTGTTGACCATGATGTCCAAGCGCCCGTGACGTGCGACCGTGTTGCTGATCAGCGCATCGATATCCCCCCAGCGGCTCACGTCGACGTTCTGGAAGGACGCTTCGCCGCCCGCGTGCGTGATGAGATCGACGGTTGGTTCGCCGCCTTCGATCGGCTCGCTCGTAATATCCGCAATGACGACAACGGCGCCTTCGGCTGCGAAGCTCACAGCAATCGCGCGACCGATTCCTGAGCTGGCTCCGGTGACGACGGCGGTTTTTCCGGCGAGTAATCTGGACATCGACGCGAGGCCTCCTCAAGTCATACGTTAGTTGTTTGGAATCGAGTAGAGCTTGCCCTGATACGGTGACTTGTCGAGCTGATCAAGCGCAGTTACGTAGACAGTATTCTCATCCGGACTGAAGGCGAGGTTCGGCACCCCCGGCGATGGAAGCGTCAGCTTTCTAAGCAGCTGCCCATCGGAATTCACGACAAATATAGTCCCAGCGAGGGGCGCGTGTAGATCATGCGGGTTTTGGCCAATATAGATCTGACCTTTCGAATCAATTTTGACGCCATCCGGATAGATATGCACAACGTTGTGCGTGAGATCATCGAGGTTTACAAAAAGACGTCGCTCGGACAGTAAATCTCCCGGCGCAATGCTGAACCGCAGCAGACGATGTCCGTCGGTTTCAACGACGTACAGGGTCTTGCCGTCCTTCGAGACTGCGACGCCGTTGGCGCTTTCCAGCTCGCCTGCCTTTTGCGAGATCGTCCCATCGGCGGCGATGTAAAAAACTTTGCCGTTAATCGCGGAACCGGGATTTCCCGATGCCGTAAAATAGATGCCCCCGTGAGCATCGGGTGCGAAGTCGTTCGGACCCACGAACGAGTTGCCATCCTTGTCGTGCGTGTAGGGAGGGAGGGTTTTACCCTCGGCCGAAATCCGGCCGATAGTACCGTCGTCATAGCAGGTTGTGAGGAACTCGCCATGCGCGGTGGGAATGACCGCCGACGGTCCGCAACCCTGCTGCGACCAGAAATAAGTGTTCTTCTGACCGTTCCAGGCGGTCACCGTATTGCGGTCATACTCCACGTAATACAACGTGCCGTGATACCAAACGGGTCCTTCGGGAAAATGCGCATCCGCGTTGAGGATTTTGACATCGGTAGCATGAGTTTTGAATGCGGCGACGGCGAAGATGATACTCAGCAAACAAATTTTCACACCAATCTCCCTCAGGCGCAATTTTGACTCACGGTGTCGCGTAGCCAATAGCGCGTTTCTGATCTTCGATGACCGTCCTCGCGGCTAGCACAAAATGCCAACTCGCCCAGAATCCAGTGGGCGCGAGCACCAACAACGCCAGGCGCAATGATGAAGCGTCGGCGCCGTGGCCGCCTGCGAACCAGTCGCTCATGATTCCAACCGCCTGCGGCGCCACGATCAAATTGAACACATTCCCTACCAGCACCGACCATGCCGTGAAAACGGAGCGCATGTTGCTAGGCGCTAAATTCAGCACCAATGCCATGCAGGGACCGATGAAGAAGTAGATGGCGGGAATGTAAATCCAAAACATCAACTTCGTCAGCCACAGAGTTTGCGTCCAGTAGGCGAAAAAAGATGGGATGGTCGCAAGTCCGATGATGGTCGCAAGGGTCCAAAGAACGCGCCGCGAGTTGACCATGGAGGGGCGCGCCATGAACCAGGCGGTGGCAGCCGTCGCCATTATGCCCCCGACCAAGTGAACATGACCCGTTACCGCACCCGCCTGCGCGACGTTGAGGCCGTAGGTGCGCATGAGAAAGGTGGGCGTCCACCAAACGAGACCCCAACCCCACAGGCAACACACGCCGCTGCCCATAATTACATGGAACGCCGCCTTCTGCCGCCGCAGAAATCGTAACGACTGAAGGAAGGAAGGCTTGCCGTCGCCGCTGATCGCGTCGAGCCTTCCTCGCTTCGGTTCGCGCACCGTTAGAAACACGACTAAGCCCAGCAGCAATCCGGGCGCTCCGAGGGCAAAGAAGGCCGCGCGCCACCCGAACGCCTGCGCCACGGCACCCGCCATATCAGCGCCTAGCCAGGCACCGATCGGTGCTCCCAGAGCGAGGATAGACAATGCCATGGGTCGTCGTCCCGCGGGAAAACAATCCGAAACGATTGAGGTGGACGGCGGGGTCGCGCCTGCTTCTCCCACGCCGACGCCAATGCGCCCTAACAGCAGTTGCCAGTAAGTCTGCGACAGGCCACACAGCATCGTGAATCCCGACCAGATGATCAGCGATGCCGCGACAATGTTACGTCGATTCGAGCGGTCCGCGAACCACGCGATAGGCATTCCGAAGACCACGTAAAATAGCGCGAGCGGCACGCCGGTCAGAAAGGCCGCGCCTGCATCCGTCAAATGCAGCTCAAGACGGATTGGCTCGAACACGGTGGTCACAACATACCGGGCAGCAATGTTGATCGCATAGACCATGCACATCACAATCAGCACATACCAGCGCTCGATGACCGACGGCGCATCAGAGCGTGGTATCGACATGGTGTCTACGCTCAAATGCTGCCCCTTGCGCGCAGCACTTCGCCCGAACAGTTAAATGCGTCTCGTGTCATTTAGAACTTATATCCGAACCTCATCCCCAGGATCCGCGGTCTGGTAATGGTCTCTGCCGGAACGAACTGTGTGCTCGAGGTGAATACACTCTTGATCACATTAGTCAGGTTTTGGGCGTACAGCTCCGTCGTCCAGCCATCCTTCGCTATGCCGATTGATGCGTCGTACTGAGAGAACGCTGGATTTTCGAACCGGAGCTGCGTCGTACTCACATTTGAACCGGCGGAGAGCGATGGGTTACTGCCGGATTGGGTGTATGAATGCGCGGTGTGTGTGGCACCAGCTTGCGCGAAGCCATGGAAGGCGTCCACGGTCCACTCATAACGCAAACGCAAATTGAACTGCATCGGCGGTGAATTAGCGCTGGGGCTGCCGACCGGGCCGTACGGATTCTGAACGCTTAGAATTGGCTGTCCGTATTCAGCCTTGGTGGCCGGGTTCGACAATAGCGCCGGGTTATTGGCGATCAAATTGGGCGAATTGGTCTGCTTGCTGGTGTTCCAAGAAGCGCCTCCCTGCGCGGTAAGGCCCTGCACGATTACCGCGATAAAAGAAGTTTCCACACCGCGAATGCGGTAGTTCGGTCCGTTCGCGCCAAAGCCCACATTCCCGAGCACCCCGGGGTCAAAAAAATTAACCTGCACGTTTTTCCAATCTTCTTGATAGACAGCCCCGTTCCACTGCAGGCGGTGATCGAGAAATTGGGTTTTCCAACCGAATTCATTGTTGGTGAGATTGTCAGAAACGAACGATAACGGCGAACAATATTGCGCGAT
>JAYVYN010000209.1:0-30925 GCA_043784265.1 Gammaproteobacteria bacterium
CGTTTTTTGCGTCAGACTGCGCGATGGTGGACCAATGATAAAGGCTCAAGACCGGCAAGAATAAAAGTCGCCAGCGGAAGAAATAGTTGACGCGGACCAGTGTGATTTCGAACTGCACGGGGTGGCCTCAAGATTCGGACCATCACGTACGCCAAGGCCACATGAGTGGTTGATTTTTTTGTTATACGAGGCGACAACATTTCTCCACTCGAAATGCGAGCGGCCGGCGTTACAACCGCCTGATTTGTTTAAGGGTACGTTGCCGCTATCGTACATAAAATTCCGATTCTTGAAGTCAGGCCTGGCTGGCTTGGTAGCCTACTGCACGGTCGTCTACATCCTAGTGGAGGCCGTTACGCATAGATATTCTGGGTTAACGGTTTTTTGTGCAACTGACCCTAAACCAGGAATAACGGGAATCGCCCGAGTTATCGATAAAGAACTTTTGTTACATAGCGAAGCCCAGCTAGACCCATCCAGGATCGTGGAATCACTGAAATGCGTTTTTCTGCCAGCAATTCTGAGTTGGTACCCGATGAAACCACGCGATAGCAGATTGGTGAAGCCCTTGCCGGGAAGCCCATAATTCAGCAAGTCAGGAGCACGACAGCGCTGACTTCGAGTACGGGGGGTAGGACAACAATTCTGACCTAGCGCCACGATCTTTGAGTCTCGACAACAGAACCGGACATTTCTATCTGGCTGCTATTCCAAATATGCGCATAATGTATATTATGTTAAATTAAGTTATAACTTCTCTACGTCAAGATCGAACGTTGAAGCCGGCGGCTGCGCCAAACTGCCCTTCCAACGCACCTGTGCCCTTTTTGTTCGGAAACTGCGGGTTACGTTACATAATTCAGAAGTTGGATCAAGTAATAATGTTTCGCAATGTGGACGTGGCAATCATTTTACGTTCAGGAGCAGTTTTCCCCTTGACTCAACAGACGGCAATTTCCTCGGGCGCGATACGCGCGCAGTGGCTATTGGCTATCGGCTTGGCGTTGCCCTTTATATCGGGAATCAGCGATGGCTACTCGCCGCCGGACTCAAGTGTGCTGCTCAATCGGTTGCCGGCGAGTTGGCGCGCGGACAACGGCAAGATACTGAGCTTAAACTCGCTCAAGGGACAACGTATTTTTGTCGCAATGGCCTATGCCACGTGTCATCGGGTTTGTCCAACCACAATGGCGCGGCTCAAAGATTTGCAGCGAGATCTAGACGCCCAACGAATAAGCGCCGTCTTCCTAATTGTCAGCTACGACCCCATCAACGATGACGCTGCAGCGTGGCGCCGTTATCGTACGAGTCACGGCTTGCTGCGTGACAATTGGCATTTCTTGAACGGTAGCGTAGCCGACACAGAGCGTCTGGCGCGGATGTTGGGCTTCGCATATTGGCGCGACGGCGATCATGTGATGCATGACTATCGGTTCGTCGCACTCGATCGCTCCGGCGCCGAGCGCGGCGTCATCACCTCAGCTCACCACGATTTACGGGACCTACTGTGACGCACCGGATTCGCAGCATCGCTGTCTGGATGATCTGCTGTTATGGCGCCTATGGCGTCGCAGGCCCGGCTTTTTCCTCCGAGAGCCAAGACCAACGCATCAACGTGCTTGAGCAGAAACTCGACCGAAGCCTCAAGCTAATAGAAGAACTTAGTGCTCGAGTCCGTGCTTTCGAAACGCAGCACTCTAATACAGGTGAGCCTGCAGCCGCAGCGGAGAATTCCCCGCCTGTGCAACAGCGTTTGGATAGCGTCCAGCAGCAGTTGACACAGTTGGAAGATTCCAATGCATCCCAAGGCAGTGGCGGGGGCATTCCGCTACATGGGTTCGCCGACATTGGAATCGGCAATCATACGGCTGATAGACCGAATTTTAAGGGGGCCAACATTGGTGCCGTCGACATATTTCTGAATCCTCAACTCGGCGAACATACCCGCGCGCTGTTTGAATTGACGTTCGAAGTCGACGAACACGGTGCGGTTCAGGCGGATCTTGAGCGCGCCCAAATCGGCTATCAATTCAGCGAGGCAGCAACTGTTTGGATCGGCCGTTTCCACACGCCATTTGGTTACTACAACACGGCTTTTCATCACGGCCAAGAAATTGCTACTTCGCTGCGTCGACCGCGATTCCTCTTGTTCGAAGATCAAGGCGGGGTCATGCCTGATCATACTGTCGGTGCATGGCTCTCCGGTGCGGAGCACTTATCTACCAGTAAACTGACTTACGACCTGTTTGTGGGCAACGGCCAAGCATTGTCGTCGGGTACGATCGATCAGCGCAATGGTGGGGTCGACCACGGCGGTGCCATTTACGGTGGAAACTTAGGTTACGTATTTGGCGACACTTTAAGCGGACTCAAGGTCGGCGTCAGCGGATTTCGCGCTGCAGTCAGCGACGACCGGCAACCCGGGCGACTAACGCGCGTCGATAATGCAGGTGTGTATTTAGCGTACGATACAGACCGATTCGAGCACCTCGCAGAATATTACCGCTTCAGCGACCACGATCTCACGTACGCTGGGCCCGCTCACCACAGCAGCCTTGGATTTCTCCAGCTTGCATGGCGGTTGCCGCTCGCGACACCTTATTTGCGCTACGAGCGCGCCCTCCTCGATCAGAGCGATAATTTCTTCGCACTGCAAACCAACGGCATGTCCTACTTTCGAACGGCGGCGGGTCTGCGCTTCGACCTCGACGCCTGGTCGGCACTTAAATTCGAACTCGCCCGCACCAAAAATACCGACCGCCTGATCGAACAATGGAGCGACGTAATGCTGGACTACACCATACGATTCTAGCGCAATAAGCCTAGCGCCATGCCACACAAATACCTAAATTGGATTTTGCCGCTTCTGCTCGCAAGCAACTGTTCTGCTGCCGTAGCCAATGATTTGTATGTGGCGTGCCATGCGGGAGTGCCGATCGCGGCCGCCGATTTACGCGATGTTTTTTCCGGTGAGAGGCAGTATTTGCAAGAGGTCAGACTGGTACCAGTCGACAATCTCGCCGCTCAGCCCGACTTTCTCCTAAAGGTGATGAAAATGAATGGCGTCAAATATGCGACGACTTGGGCCAAGAAATCTTTCCGCGACGGTCTTAATCCACCGGCCGCCCTCGCGAACGATGCTGCGGTTCTGGAATTTATCAGGCGCACCCCCGGCGGTTGCGGGTATCTGTCGATGCAGCCTCCCGCAAGCGTCATAGTGATTGGTAAGTACTGACCCCTCGACAACATGAAACGTTCAAGAGACAAACTTATTGCCTTACAGTTTCTCGCCGTTGTGCTGCCGATTGCGGTCGTGCTGCTCATGCAAATGGTGGTTGATGCGCGACGGGCCGCGGAGCTCGATCATTCCCGCCCACTCAGAATATTAGCCGTAGAGGCTCGCGCTGACTATAAGATTTTCACCAACGGCGCGGCGGACGCGGTCGATACCGGAACGCTCGGCGCACAGTCGGTCGAGGCTTTGAACGCTAGCGCGGCGCGCTTAGCTGACCTCGCTAAGCGTCAAGAGTCCGTTGTCGTGGGCGAGGCAGCCCGTTTCGTGAAGAAGCTCGCCGTTACAATCCCTAGCGGTACGACGCTCAATGCTTTAATGGTGCTACGGCCACGCATCCAGCAAGGGGATGCGATGACCAAGGCAATCGCCGATGAATTCGCGAAACGGGACGAATTTGTGGTCAAAGATGCCATCGCCTCGGCGTTGCGTCAAAAGTACGCGGTCACGGGAGCTCTGATCATCACCGCAATCCTCACGGTATGGTTTGTTATGGCCACCCGCCGACGCCTAAAGGCGAGCTTGGAAGCAGACATTGCAGCGGAACGCCAGCGGCGGGCGGAACTCGAGACTTTTTCGGTTCGATTTGGCGTCGCAACCCGCGCGGCGCGCGCCGGAGTTTACGAACTGACGAGAGATGGATCGGATGTATGGTGGAGCGACACTATGTATGAGCTATATGCTCAATCCCCGCAGACATTTCGGCCGACGATGCCCGCGTGGCTAGAGTTGATTCACCTCGATGACCGAAGGTCCGCGCAGACCGCAGTTAACGCTGCGTTGCATGAACAAAGCCAGTTGCGATCCCAATATCGTATCGTTCGCCCGGACGGATCGGTGTGCCACATTCAGTCCCTGGCAGCCGTGGCAACCGATTCAGTTGACGCGGTACCGCGTTTGGTCGGCATCGATCTCGACATAACCGATCGCGTTGAAGCGGACGAGCGCGAACGCAATCTGCAGCAACAATTGCGTGATGCTTCAAGACAGGCCGGAATGGCCGAGATTGCGACCAATGTACTGCACAATATCGGTAATGTACTGAACAGCGTCAATATTTCGGCGAGCGTTGTCGCCGAAAGGCTTAACAATCCTAAAACAGCGGGGATCGGCAAAGTCGCGGCGCTGTTGCAACAGCACGAGGGCAATCTGGGCGCGTTTATAACAACAGACGAACGCGGCAAACACTTGCCTGCGTATCTCACCCAATTATCTGAACACCTTACGCGCGAACAATTCGTCACTCTTCAGGAAGTCGACTCGCTGCGTAAAAATATTGATCACATAAAAGAAATTGTAGCCATGCAACAGAGTTACTCGAAGCTAGTCGGCGTACCGGAGAAAATTTCCGTCGCAACTCTTGTTGAAGACGCGTTGCGTATGAATGCGGGAGCCTTCACTCGCCACGGCGTCAGTCTGCAGTGCGAGTTTGAGAATGTTCCGGAAATCATTGTAGAAAAGCACAAGGCGCTGCAGATTCTAATTAATTTGCTGCGTAACGCAAAATACGCCTGCGAAGAATCCGGAAGGCCGGACAAGCAAGTCGTAACGCGCATATCCAATCACGCGGGCGGGGTACGAATCGTGGTCAGCGACAATGGGATCGGAATACAACCGCAGCACATGACGCGAATTTTCACTCACGGCTTCACCACCAAAAAGAACGGACATGGCTATGGGTTACACAGCGGTGCATTGACCGCCAGGGAACTTGGCGGCGTTTTGCAGGTGCACAGTGCAGGACCTGCGCAAGGCGCGACCTTTACCCTCGATCTACCGCTTAAATCTCCGGAGACAGCTTATGCTGAATAGCACACCGCCCGTCAATCGCCGCATCCTCATCATTGATGATAATCGCGATATTCACGGTGATTTCCGCAAGGTAATCGGCGGTGGACCCAATGACGCCGACCCCTTGGCTGCGGCTGAGCTGGCATTACTAGGTGAAGAACTGCCCTCGAACATGCAGCCCGGATTTGAAGTCGATTCTGCGTTCCAGGGTCAGGAAGGAGTCGCCCGAGTGCAGCAGGCACTGGACGAGGGGCGCCCATATGCGTTGGCATTTGTCGATATGCGCATGCCGCCAGGCTGGGACGGTTTAGAGACGATCGAACATCTGTGGGCCATTGATCCGGACGTGCAAGTCGTTATATGTTCAGCTCATTCCGACTATGATTGGGCCGACGTGGTTGCGCGACTAAATTATTCTGATAAATTGTTGGTCGTCAAAAAACCCTTCGAAGCCATCGAAGTTTTGCAATGCGCGAACGCACTCACGCGCAAGTGGCAAAATGAACGTATTGTCCGCCGTCAGGTTGAGACGCTTGAACAGGTCGTTGGAACACGCACGCAGGGCCTTGAGACTGCCAACAAGCAATTGCGCCACATGGCCACCCACGATGCCCTCACGGGATTACCGAATCGGGTATTGATGGATGATCGGATAAGCCAAGCCATTGTGCTCGCCGACCGCCAGGGCCAATCCTTCGCTGTTATGTTAGTGGACCTTGATCGCTTTAAGTTGATCAACGATACCTTGGGACATCGGGCTGGCGACGAGTTACTCAAGGAGGTGGCACATCGCCTTAAAAGTGTGGTGCGTGAGGTGGATACCGTCTCTCGAATGGGGGGAGATGAGTTCGTGCTGATCATTGCGCCTAGCCCTGAGCGCGACACAGCCCAAAATGTTGCAAGCCGCATCATCGTAATGATGCGAGAAACAGTGCGCCTCAGCGGGGTCGACAGTTATATTTCGCCGAGCATCGGTATTGCGTTTTATCCGGATGACGGAACGACGTCCGATGCTCTACTAGCGCACGCGGATGCGGCCATGTATTGCGCCAAGCAACGCGGCCGCAACAACTTCCAATATTTTATGCCGGGTATGGCTACAGCCGCGCACGACAAGATTCGGCTGGAAGGCGATTTGCGTGTCGCTCTCGAACAGAACCAGTTTCAACTTCATTATCAGCCCAAGGTCAACACTGCGACGGGGGTCGTACACGGCGCGGAAGCCTTAATACGCTGGTCGCATCCGACGCGCGGCTCCATTTCACCCGTAGAGTTCATCCCGATTGCTGAAGAAACCGGCTTGATAGGTCCCATCGGCGCCTGGGTGGTACGCGAAGCCTGTCGACAGGCACGTGCCTGGCAACTTAATGGTCTTCCGTCGCTGCGGGTTGCCGTGAACTTATCGGCTTCGCAGTTTCGGCAAGGCAATATAGTCGAGATGGTTCGCGAGGCGTTACATGACGCGGGTCTTGAAGCACGGTTCCTGGAAGTCGAACTGACTGAGAGTGTGGTCATGAGCGATCCAGAAGAGTCAATCGCTATCCTTGAGAAATTGAGCACCATGGGCGTCCTGGTATCGGTCGACGACTTCGGTACTGGTTATTCCAGCATGAGTTATTTGCGAAAATTTCCAATCGACAAATTAAAGATTGATCGGACCTTCGTCAATGAAATAATGTCGCGACCCGACGATGCATCAATTGTGCGCGCAATAATTTCGCTTGCGCATAGTTTGCGATTGAAAGTTGTGGCAGAAGGTGTCGAATCAGCCGAACAGCTTGAGTTCCTGAAGACACTCGGTTGCGATCAATATCAAGGCTTTCACTTTAGCCCCGCGGTTCCCGCCTCTCAGTTTGAGGAACTTGTACGCTCCAAGCAGCCCAGTGCGCCAGAGTTCTCCGAGGCTGAGGCAGAGCGCACCCAAAGCAAGCTCGCAGTGTATAGGCCGCGGTAAAAAGCCCCTACCCTGCCATTCCGCTATGTGATCGGCGTTACTAACCCCGCATCATCTTCGTTGATCGAGTTAACTCGAGGACTGACGGGATAGGCATGCATCCAATGAGTCTTATAGGGCTCCAACACAGCCTGCGCCTCATCAGCGGTTCCATACAACCACGCAGCGTAGTCTTTACGCTTTAAAATTGCGGGCATGCGCTTATGCGTGGGTACAACTTCCCTTAAGAGTTCATTAGCGAGCACGCACACCACTGAGCAACTTTCCATTACTTCGTCCTCTTCAGTTACGGATCGATCCCAGAGCGCAGCGATGCCGAAAACGGAGCGGCCCGCTACATGAACAAAATAGGGTTGCCGATATTTCTCGTCGGTAAGCTTCCATACATAGTATCCCGCTGCCGGCAATATACAGCGCTGTCCGGCAAGCCACGGCCTTTCATAAATGATAGAGCGATTGATGTCGTTGCTTTTGAGCCAAAAAGTCTGACCCGGCACTGGCTTGCCTTCGGCCCATGCGGGTATGAGACCCCAACGCATCATCACGCCCTCAGTCTTAGTGTCGTGCACACGAATCGCGGGCACGTACTGATCACCCGCTACATTGAATCTTAGTTCAAATATCCACCAAGCATTCGAGGGCAGAAATTCTCTTTCAGCAGCCTCTAATTCGGGTAACGCATACCGCTCAAACATTGCACGGGTCGGCTGTGAAATGTTTACGGCTGTGCATTGTTATATTATGCAACATCTATTTGTTCTGTGCTTGCAGCAGCTTGCGGCCCTGCGCTAGCACAAACTCCTTAAAGGCCTTGGCAGTGGGTGACAATTGCTTCTTCGCCAGATGCGCCAAATGCCATTCTCGCATCACCGGCGTACCAAGCACATCCAGGACCACCAAACGACGAGTTTGTAATTCCAGCTCTAAAGTATGTCGCGAAATAAAGCTAATGCCCATGCCCGCCATCACGGCCTGCTTGATGGTCTCGTTACTCGCCATCTCCATGCTCACCTTAAACATGACGTGATTGTCTTTAAAAAACTGCTGCATCGCTAAGCGCGTCCCTGAGCCAGGCTCACGCACAATAAAAGACTCATTTGCCAGAGTCTTCACGCTGATTTCACGCTGACTGGCTAAAATATGCTCGGGTGCCGCGATAATGACATGCGGATTCTTCGCAAAAGGTTCCGCCACCGTAGTCAACGCCTCCGGCGAACGACCCATGATCGCCATATCCACCTCATTACTATTGAGTTGTTCAATCACCGAATCGCGATTGTTAACGGCTAAACGAATTTCAATGTCGGGATATAATTTGCGAAATCGCACCAACAACTGCGGCACAAAGTATTTGGCGGTGCTTACCACTACGAGATTGATTCGGCCACGACGCAAGCCCTTAAAACTGTCCAGAGCATCTTCCGCGTCTTTTAACGAACGCAAAATTTCACGCGCACGAACCAGCAATTCTTGACCAGCATCCGTCAAGTACAAACGTTTGGCAACGCGCTCAAATAGCATTAGCCCAATGTTTTCCTCCATTTCCTTGATGTGCATCGAGACTCCCGGCTGGGTCATGTGCAACAAATCGGCGGCCTTAGAAAATGATCGATGCGAGGCCGCTACCTCAAACACTCGGAACTGGCGTAAGGAAATATGCTGCATTGACATAAGCATTAGCTTATCAAATATGCCAGCATTATTGATTGTTACTTATGAGAAATGCGGACTATGTTGCACTCACTAGACGAAACTCACACTTAAACATCGAAGGGAGCCGAAATGGTAAAAGCAGCAGATCGATATAAATCGGGCGTCATGCCTTATGCAAAAATGGGCTATTGGGACGCTGACTACGTGCCTAAGGATACCGATGTTATTGCTTGCTTTCGTATTACACCTCAAGACGGTGTTGACCCTATTGAAGCGGCCGCCGCTGTTGCTGGTGAATCCTCGACCGCGACTTGGACGGTGGTTTGGACCGATCGACTAACGGCCTGCGATCACTATCGCGCGAAAGCGTATCGTGTAGATCCGGTTCCGGGAATTCCAGGACAATACTTTAGCTATATCGCCTATGAGCTTGATTTATTTGAAGAAGGTTCGATTGCTAATCTAACCGCTTCTATCATTGGGAATGTCTTTGGATTCAAACCGTTGAAGGCTTTGCGACTAGAAGACATGCGCATTCCCGTTGCTTATCTGAAGACTTTCCAAGGTCCCGCTACCGGTATTATTGTAGAACGGGAACGTCTAGATAAATTCGGTCGCCCTCTCTTGGGTGCCACGACCAAGCCTAAGCTGGGCCTGTCGGGTAAGAACTATGGTCGCGTGGTATACGAAGCACTGAAAGGCGGTTTGGACTTCGTTAAGGATGATGAAAATATCAATTCCCAGCCCTTCATGGGTTGGCGCGATCGTTTCCTGTACTGCATGGAAGCCGTCAATAAGGCCTCTGCGGCTACGGGGGAGATCAAGGGACACTATCTTAATGTCACGGCCGGCACCGTCGAAGATATGTATGAGCGCGCGGAGTTCGCGAAGCAGTTAGGTTCTTGCATCATCATGATCGATTTGGTGATTGGCTACACCACCATTCAATCTATGGCGAAGTGGGCCCGCAAGAACGACATGATTCTTCATTTGCACCGCGCAGGTCACGGCACCTACACTCGTCAGAAATCTCACGGCGTGTCCTTCCGCGTCATCGCCAAGTGGATGCGCATGGCCGGTGTAGATCATATTCACGCGGGCACCGTGGTCGGAAAACTCGAAGGCGATCCCAATGTGATCAAAGGCATCTACTCGATATGCCGAGATTCTTTCACTAAGAAAAATCTTGAACAAGGTATTTTCTTTGACCAAGATTGGGCGGGACTGCGCAAGATGATGCCGGTAGCATCCGGCGGTATTCATGCCGGTCAAATGCACCAGCTCATTGAATATCTCGGAGAAGACGTGGTACTTCAATTCGGCGGCGGCACCATTGGACATCCGATGGGTATTCAGGCTGGCGCTACGGCTAATCGTGTTGCACTTGAGACGATGATTAAGGCCCGCAACGAAGGCAAGGATATTTGGAACGAGGGTCCACAAATCCTGGCTGACGCAGCGAAATGGTGTGCCCCGCTGCGGGCCGCCCTGGATACCTGGAAAGACGTAACGTTTAACTATGAATCGACGGATACTGCGGATTTTGTGCCCACCGCCACTCCCACTTAATGGCCTCGCCAAAAGAAAATAAAGGAAATATATGAAAATCACACAAGGTACTTTCTCTTTTCTTCCTGATTTAACGGATGCGGAAATCAGTCTGCAAATCGATTATGCTCTGAAGCAAGGTTGGGCGATTGGTGTCGAATATACTGATGATCCGCATCCGCGCAATTTTTACTGGGAAATGTGGGGAAATCCCATGTTCGATTTGCGCGATGCCGCAGGCGTGATGTCCGAGGTGCTAGCGTGTCGCAAAGCACATTCCAAACTTTATGTTCGCGTCAATGCTTTTGATTCGACTCTAGGTTTTGAATCTACGCGTTTGTCGTTCATTGTGAATCGCCCGAAGGACGAACCTGGATTCTTACTGCAACGGACCGAGGTGAGTGGTCGTCAGATCCAGTACACGACGATGAGCTATGCCACGCGCGCGCCTGAAGGGCGTCGTTACGAGTAGAATTCGATGAGCTCCGATATCGCGGCCGATCATGTGAACTTGAATTCGCTATTAGCGGACTCGAACGTCAACGAGGTGTTGCAGGAACTGGACACTGAGCTGATTGGATTGAAGCCAGTGAAGGCTCGAGTCCGCGATATCGCTTCATTATTGTTGGTGGAGCGTGCCCGTAAACAACTGGGGTTGGTCGGGAGTGCGCCGTCGCTGCACATGTCGTTTACCGGCAATCCTGGAACCGGTAAGACCACGGTTGCGCTACGCATGGCGCAAATCCTGCATCGCTTGGGCTATGTGAGAAAAGGTCATCTTGTGGCGGTGACGCGCGACGATTTGGTGGGACAATACATCGGACATACTGCTCCTAAAACTAAGGAAGTTTTAAAGAAAGCCATGGGCGGCGTGTTGTTCATTGACGAAGCGTATTACTTGTATCGACCGGAAAATGAACGTGACTATGGAATGGAAGCCATAGAAATATTGTTGCAAGTAATGGAAAATCAGCGTGATGATCTGGTAGTCATACTGGCGGGCTACGCCGAACGAATGAATACTTTTTTTAAGTCAAATCCCGGACTGTCGTCGCGCATTGCACATCATATTGATTTTCCGGACTATGATGCGTTGGAGCTTGAGCAGATCGCTGACTCGATGCTCAACCAGATGCAATATCGCCTGAGTGCTTCAGGTCTTGAAGCCCTGCGAGAGTACATTCCTAAACGTGCGCAGCAACCGCACTTTGCGAATGCACGCTCAATACGCAATGCCTTGGACCGCGCCCGCCTGCGTCAGGCTAATCGTCTTTTTACCCAAAAGGATCGACTCTTAAGCCGCGACGAACTTATGACGATTGAAGGCGAGGATTTGCGCAATAGTCGGGTGTTCACGTGATTTCTAAAGACACGAAGCTCAAAGCACTTATTTTTGATGTTGACGGCACGCTTGCGGATACCGAGGAAGCACACCGCTGTGCTTTTAATGAAGCTTTTGTTCAGCATGGTCTTGACTGGAATTGGAGCAAGCCAAAATACGCGGAATTACTCTTGACTACAGGTGGCAAAGAAAGGCTGGGAGTGTATATCAAGTCTTTGCCGTATAGCGCACCTGAAGCCAAAGTGTTTGCGGAGAAAATAAAAATCATTCATGCCACCAAGACCCAGATCTATACGCACATGATCAAAGCGGGCCAGGTCGCATTACGGGATGGTGTTACACGACTGCTAGATGAGGCTGAGCAAGCCGGGGTCTTGCTGAGCATCGCCTCAACCACGACTCTTGCGAATATTGAGTCACTGCTGTGCACGCATCTAGGTGCGCGCGCGCTCGAGCGGTTTGCTGTAATAGGGGCCGGCGATCAGGTACGTCGTAAGAAACCGTCGCCCGACATTTATGATGTGGTCATTCACAAGCTCAACACGCCAGCGAAAAATTGTGTGGCGATTGAAGATTCGGCTAACGGCTTGCGGGCGGCCAAGTCCGCAGGGTTGTTTACCGTCGTGACGCCCAGCTACTGGACTCAAGGAGAGGACTTCGCAGCGGCAGACATGGTCATTCCTTCTTTAGGTTCAGTTGAGCGGCCGTTGACTTACCATGCGGCCGAACGCGTAGGTAATAACTTATTAGGAATTCGCGAGATCGAACGTCAATTAAACAGTTAAAATAATTTGGGGAAATTATGAGTACTCGAGAAAAAACGATTACCGAGTTTATGATCGAGGAGCAGCGTCGCTATCCTGAGGCGACCGGTGATTTCACCGCGCTTTTGAACTACGTTCGTCTCGCGTGCAAGCGTATTAGCTTTATTGTGGGACGTGGTGCGCTCGCAGGTGTGCACGGCTCCGCTGAGAACACCAATGTTCAGGGTGAGACGCAAATGAAACTCGACGTCGTGTCGAATGATATTTTTTTGCGTACCAGCGAGTACGGCGGACATTTGGCTGGTATGGTCTCGGAGGAATTGGAACAGCCCTATCATATACCGGCAGAATATCCGCGCGGACGTTATCTATTGTCGTTTGACCCCTTGGATGGGTCCAGCAATATCGATATTAATGCGCCTGTGGGCAGTATTTTTTCTGTTTTGCGAGCACCTCACGGCACGGACCGCCCGGCGGTTGCGGATTTTTTACAGCCGGGCACTCAACAGCTTTGTGCGGGTTATGCGATTTATGGCGCGACCACCATGCTGGTGTTGACGCTTGGCCGAGGCGTTTTCGGCTTCACCTTGGATCGCGGTTTTGGCGAATTTATTTTGACTCATCCGAATTTAACGATTCCAACCGAGACTCATGAATTTGCAATCAACGCCTCTAATGAGCGATTTTGGGAACCGCCGATAAAGCGCTATGTGGTGGAATGCCTGGCAGGTCAAGGCGGTGTGCGCGGCAAAGATTTTAATATGCGTTGGATCGCGTCTTTAGTTGCGGAGGTGCATCGCATACTTATCCGCGGTGGCCTCTTTATGTACCCCAAAGACAGCAAAGATCCGGGGAAGGCCGGACGGTTACGCCTTTTGTATGAAGCGAACCCTATGGCCATGCTCGTTGAGCAAGCCGGCGGCAAGGTGTCTACGGGACGCATGCGGATGCAGGATATCGTTCCTACCGACTTGCACCAACGCGTGCCGGTGATTTTAGGGTGCAAGACTGAAGTGGAACGCATTGAGCGCTATCACCACGAGCACGATCAGGGCTTGGACCGTGCGTATAGCTCGCCGCTTTTCAGTGAACGATCATTATTCATTCAAAACTAACTGGATTTCAAAAAGGTATATATGTCTGTCAAGCATCCTATTATCGCTGTCACTGGATCATCCGGAGCCGGCACCACCTCGGTTACTCGAACCTTCAATTGGATTTTCAATCGCGAAAAAATTAATGCTGTTGTCGTCGAAGGTGATTCATTTCACCGCTACGATCGCATTGCGATGAAGGAAAAAATGGCCGAGGCCTCGGCCAAGGGTGATCAACATCTAAGTCATTTTGGCCCGGAAAATAACTTATTTGCTGAGCTGGAAGCGCTTTTCAAGAATTATGGGGAAAATGGCACTGGTAAGACTCGGCGCTACCTTCATAATGATAAGGAAGCCGTGCCATTCAAACAAAAAGCCGGCACCTTTACTCCTTGGCAGGACATTACCTCAGACACCGACCTCTTATTTTATGAAGGATTGCACGGTGCGGTAGTCACTCCCGAAGTGAACGTCGCACAACATGCGGATCTCACGATTGGTGTAGTGCCCATCATTAATTTGGAATGGATCCAGAAATTGCATCGTGATAAAGATGCGCGCGGCTATTCTACTGAAGCCGTAGTTGATACCATATTGCGTCGCATGCCGGACTATGTGAACTATATTTGTCCGCAGTTTTCTCAAACACACATCAATTTTCAACGTGTGCCTACAGTAGACACTTCTAATCCCTTTACGACCCGCTATATTCCAACCGCAGACGAAAGCTTTTTGGTGATTCGTTTTGCGAATCCGAAGGGTATCGATTTCCCCTACTTGCTGTCTATGATCCACGACTCATTCATGTCCCGACCCAATATAATTGTAGCGCCGGGCGGAAAAATGGAACTGGCTATGCAGCTTATTTTGACTCCCCTAATTCTAAAAATGATGGATTCGCGAAAACGCGCCATAGGAGCTAAGCTCGCGCGCTGATAATATGCACGGATGATTACTCGGGAATTGGCTCAGGAACGCTTACGCGGCATTGCTTCAATGGTGGCGGCGGTTTGTGTGTTCTCTATGATGGATGCGTTGCTAAAACGACTGTCCAATCACTATGGGCCGATGCAAATCGCATGTCTGCGCTGCCTTTCGTCCTTAGGTTTTGTCGCGTTCCCTATTCTTTGGAAACGATCATGGGTAAGCTTGCGCCCGAACATGCCAGCGCTACACCTGTTAAGGGTACTTATTGGCACCGGAATGCTCGCGAGTTTCGTTTTTGCGGTGCATCGCTTAAGTCTTGCCGAAACTTATTCGTTGTTTTTATGTGCGCCTTTATTGATGACAGCGTTATCAATACCTTTGCAAGGGGAGCATGTGCCGGCGAAACGCTGGTTTGCAATTGCCTTAGGCCTCGGGGGTGTGTTGGTGATTTTGCAACCCTGGGGTAAGGGCTTCACGTCGAAGGCAGCCGCGGCTGCCGCCGCCCTATCCGCCATTTGCTATGCATTGAGCGCCTTGACCGTACGCTCGTTGGGACGCGGCAACTCAAATTTATCCATGGTTTTCTGGTTTTTGCTCGGCGTGGGTCTAACCTCTGGACTTCTGGCCATCAGCGACTGGCAGCCAATAGCCGCAAACGATTGGATTTGGTTGGTAGGTGTAGGCTTCAGCGGATTTATTGCGCAATATTGGATTACCGATGCTTTTAGCCGCGCGCCGGCTTCGGTGGTTGGACCCTTTGAATATACGTCCATTCTTTGGGCCTTCCTCATCGATTGGTTTTTTTGGTCAGCGACACCCACAGTCAATTTAATGATTGGCGCGGCTATCGTCGTCATCAGCGGAGTATTTATTGTCGTCGATGAGCACCGAATGGCTCAATTGGCGTTAACGCCTGCGAGCCCGCCACCGTAAGTTCGGCGCGGCTCGTTCACTTAAGCTATTTAGCTATGAAAAACACCGCGTAAGTCATTAATGCCAAACCTAACAACAATACATTGTGGCCCCAGCGAGCGATAATTCCAATCATCTCAAATCTCCTTAAATGCTTTTAATCTTAGCAAGACTAATTATAAGGTCGTAATTTAACATTTCCATGCCTAACAAAAGAATGTTGTACGTCACAGATTTGGAATGCGCACCAAGCAATGGTCAGCAACACACTTAATTGCATCCCTTTAGCCTTAAAGAATTGTCACGAATGCTTGGACCGTGGCTGCGGCAATCTCGGCACGATTGACCGAGTTATTGGTGCAGTGCGTCGGACCTATTGGTTTTACGCCCGCGTATGGGCCTCGCTGCTGACAGTTGCTATTATTCGCCGCCAGTGCCGCCACGATATGATCGCGTAAATCCAATAGCTCGCGTATAGAACGGCAGTCAAATACAGTCCGCGACTCGCATACAGTGGAACGGCAATGGTGTTAACTGACACCCAGAATAGCCAACTTTCAATGCGTCTTTTCATCATTAACAATTGGCCAATAACACTAAATACCAGTACCGCTGAATCAATAAAAGGCGCGTACGCATTCGTGAATGAGTGCAGTAAAATTCCATACGCTACGCTCGCCACAATACCCAGCGGAATGACCCAAGTCAGCATGGCAGAAGGTGTGCGGGAAATATTTGATGCAGCGCCGTGATTGCCACGCTGCCAGTGCCACCAACCCATCACGCTGGTCGCTATGAAGAAGAGTTGTAACACTACATCGGCATACAACTGTGATTGCGCGAATACGACCGCAAATAAAATACAGGAAAGTATTCCCGTCCACCAAGTGTGAATACTGTTACGTCCCGCCAGAAAAATTGAGACTGTGGTCACGATATTGGCGACGATTTCTAAATTTAATTTCATAGAACAATTTGCTAAGAGCGCCGTGTGTGCGCAAGGTTATCGAACCGCAGTTGTGACGTACTGAGTACCGCGCCGATGAGCAATGGTTGCATGGCGGCACAATAAGTCGAATACACAAACGTCGGTGTGCACCGACACATTTACAACTCGATTGATTGAGGCAAACAATGACGTCCAATGATGGAAGAGCTGGCACATGCCGAGTTGCTGCTGAAGTATTAACATAATGGAGAAGTATATATGATGCGAATTATTCAACCCAACCAGCCTGCGGCGAAACCCTTTAGAAAGGGTTTGGTTTTCGCGGTATCAATTATGGGTGGTGCAGTACTCGGTGCCTGCGGAGGCGGATCAAACTCTGCTAAAACCGCACCCCTCGCCACCAACAGCGTGGCCGTGGCGTCATCCGGTGCGATCACGGCGTTCGGCAGCGTTTATGTCAACGGCGTGCGCTACGACGTGTCGGCGGCACAGCTGAAGAAAAATGGCCTGAGCGTGACCCAGTCAGCGTTGGCAGTTGGCGAAATTGCTTCGGTCCAAGGTAAAGAAGATGTATCTAGTGGTCAGGGTAGCGCAGAGAACGTTGACGTTGAAGACAATGTGGTAGGAGCTATCGTCAGCATTGGCACCTCATCATTGGTAGTATTGGGCCAGACCGTTAATGTAACTGCCAGTACCTCCTTTAGTAAGACTATCAGCCCAGCCGTCTTGAGTACTCTGAAGGTGGGTGATGTTGTGGAGGTCAGCGGCATGGTGGATACGACCGGTGTGGTCGCTGCAACGCGCATCAGTCTCGCAGCGAGTGGCGAAGCCCTACAAGTCATTGGGCTAGTAGCCGGAGTCGATGCCACGGCAAAGACTTTCAAAATTAATGGCCTGACAGTCGATTACACCAGCGCAACATTAAGTGGATTCACTGCCACCGCACCCGCCAACGGTGATTCTGTGGAGGTGCGCGGTACGGTATTCGATGCCACCAAGGTGATTTTGACGGCGACCGCTGTCATGCACGCCGGTTCTGAAACCAGCACGGTCGCAGCGGGCGGACGCGCAGAGCTGGAAGGGTTGATAACAAAATTTACTTCAGCCACTGATTTTGCGATCGATGGCGCCGCGGTTACTACCACCTCAACCACGGTATACAAGAACGGTAGCGTTGCTGATTTGGCTATGGATCTACGCGTTGAAGTGCGCGGTACTGTAAATGCCAGCGGTGCTTTAGTTGCCGACGTGGTGAATATTGAGCGCGTGGCAGCTATCGCCCTTGAGGCATCCATAAGCGGTGCGCCGGACCTCACAGCGGGTACACTCAATTTATTAGGTATTACCGTCACGGTCGATGCCAATACACGCTTTGAAGATCGAAGCAGCGCGGACCTGCAGCTATTCACGCTCACGAACGTGAGTGCTGGCGACAGCATCTTGGTACGTGGCTATGAAAGCCCGGTGGGCAGCGGTAAGGTGCTGGCCGTGCGACTCGAGCGTATTATGCCGACTACGGCTGTAGAAGTGCGTGGCATGTTTACGACACCGATCTCGCCAAAGTTCAACGTACTGAGCGTGCTTATCGATACCACGAGCGCCAACTTTGGCGGCGCCCAGGAAGGTCTAAGCTTGACCAGCGCGCTTTTCTTTACGCAAGCAGTTGGGCAGATAGTGGACGTGCGTGGTACCGCGGTGACTACTGCTACAGGAACTACTGTGATGGCCGACACCGTACGCATTGATAGCGAAATGGATCACTAGTAATCTTAGACAGCCGGGCTGCGGCAGCGATTGATTATTAGCGCCGAGCGGACCTGAGTGCCGCTCGGCTTTTTTTCGACAGCGGTGAGAAATATATTGAACCAATCAACGGGTTCTGCACGACGCGACTGGTAGGTGTTATAGAGCAGATTAGGGTTTGGCGTATCTGTGTGCCGCGGGGCGGCAATCAACTCTTCGATCGTGCCTACGACAATTCCGCGGCCTAAGTCCTCTCCAGCGAGCACATTTTTGCCCACATTGACTCGATCAGGATCTTGCTCGGTCTTGACCGGCCAACGCTCTACTCCTGGTTTAGTCGCAATTTCAGGCAAAAGCGCCGCTATTGTTGGGGCCGGCAGGTGCCGCCCCTGCGTCTGTTCGTGGCTTGTTTGCTGTAATTAGCGTGTTTGGGCGCTTGCGCATAGCTATCCCGTCGGTCATCCTATCGATTTTTATGGGAAGCTAGGCCATGAAGCACTCCATTCGGCGAGTTTCACCGATACCCCTGTGGCCGACGTACCGTGGCGTCTCACACTACTTGGGTGCTAGCCCTACCACCCAAGTTTCAGTCTATGTAGATCCCTCTCTCGGTGCCGCTGCATTTCAAAACGGCACGGATTTGGTCAACGACGCGGATCGAGTTGTTAAAACCAACAATGCGCTTTTCGCGACCCCCAGCCAGCCGGTCAATGTGATTATATTTGCCTTAGGCGGCAAAACCGACGGTACCGGCGGCGCAGACCATAATTCTTGCGACTATACAAAAGGCGGAGATATCGAAGTCTGCGCATCATTCGGCAACTCCTCCAGAGTGTCTGCATTATTTGAGGCCGAGATTAGTGAATGCTCCATGGGTGGAAACTTGTGTGGTGTCAGTAGCGGAGAGGCTCTCTCACGCTGGTGCGCCCTAGTCGTCAGCAACAACGCGTTGGCAGATTTTGCGACGGCCCCAGCATGGATGCAGCGGGGAATGCCCGACTTTGTCAATAAAACGGACGGCACGGATCAGAACGAAATTAGCACTGGATGTGGAATGGCTTTTCTGTCTTGGTTACAACAACTAGGGCACGCACTGAATGTAATAGCGCCGGCAATGGTAGCACTCGGATCAAGCGCAACGCTGGCGCAACTGTACGCAAAGCTCACTTCTGGAACGGCCTCTGATGCCTGGCCTAAATTCCTGGCAGCCGTAAAGTTGTTGCCTCAAATTACGAATGACGATCCGTTTGGCAAATCGAGCATCGCGGGTCGTGAGGTCATGTCCGCAGTCCACTTACACCGAACACGAAATGCCTCAAAAGCGCGTGGGGATAAAAAATCGGTGCGCATTCGCAAGCGATGAGGTGAATTGCCCGCGTGCCTCTCCACCGACCGGTTAATCGTTGGGATGGCGGTCACGTAACCGGGTGTAAGGAATCTAACAGAGTGCACACAGAGGATATTGAGCCTATTCACACAGTGCTTAAGACTGCTGGCAATGCAGTAGCGCTTCCAATCCGTAGCGACATTCGTCTGAATATGGCAAGGCATGATCTATAAAAGCTTATCTGTGAAGATGCCCTTACCGGCGCCGCCACACGTACCCTTTTTCTGAATCAGTGCAACACCTGATGGGTCACATTCCAAAGACAACTTACCCGCGTATATGCTGTTGATCGACATTGAACACTTTAAATACGTCACCCACACCCGCGGACATGCTGTGGGTGATGCGGTACTGCGCGAATTTAGGTCGGTTCCACGCGAGGGTCTGCGACCAACCGACATTTTGGGTCGGTATGGAGGCGAGGAATTTGCTGTCTTGTTACCGTCTACAACATAGTCAGCTCAACGCCTATATTTCTCACGCTCGCATGCACGCGCCCGTGGGATCAAAGGCGCTACCCGCAAGCAGCACCGCCTTACGCCGCTCGCCAATAATTTCTATCTCAAACTTGGAACTGGAAAAGTCGGAACTCGCAACGCCCGCCGCAGCTCCTGCAACCGCAACCGCGACTGGTACGTAGCCTAACGCCAGTGACTGGCCGACGCGATGGCCGTAAGCGCCCGAGGTCACCCAGCCTACGACTTTGCCGTCATGCCAAATAGGTTCATCGCCAATCGCATCGGCATCGTCGGCTTCGACTTTAAAGGCGAGTAAACGTAGGGCTCCGCCGCTTTTTTGTTCAGCGATAGCCGACTCACGGCCTATAAACTCCGGTTTTTTGAAATCCACAAATCGTGCGAGCCCCGCCTCAGTGGGTCCGTATATCGGCCGATACTCGCGCGTCCAACTGCCAAAACTTTTCTCAATGCGCAGGGCATTCAGTGCGCGCCCGCCGAAGGAACGTAGTCCGAACGACTTACCCGCTTTGACTAATAAATCGTACAGTGCGCGCTGATAATCGGTCGTGACCCACATTTCATAGCCGAGTTCGCCAGTGAACGAGACACGCCCCACGTAGGCTGGAACCATACCCACATCCATGCGCTTGAAGGACATGAACGGGAATGCTGCGGTTGCTAGGTCTTCGCGCACCAGGCTTTGCAGCAACGCACGAGAATTGGGACCTGCTACCGACAGTCCCACGTATTCCATCGCGCAGGCTCGCACCGTCACACCGCTTGGTGGCAGGGATCGTTCAAACCAACGCTGGTAGTAAACTTCCGCCGCATAGGTACCAATCAAAAAGAAATGCTCTTCGGTCACCCGGCAAACCGTGAAATCGCCGATGAGCTTGCCCCGCTCGTTCAACATGGGAGTCAATACAATACGTCCAACCATAGGCACTCGATTAGCCATCACGCGCGAAAGCCAAGCGGCCGCGCCGGGTCCACGCACTTCAAATTTACCGTAGTTAGAAATTTCCAAGAGGCCCACCGCATCCCGCACCGCGAGGCACTCTGCACCCACATGCATATGGGCATTGGCGCGACGGAAACTTACGTGATCCACGGCCTCAGACGCGCTCGGTGCAAACCACAGCGGGTGCTCAAGTCCACAGTAATCACCAAATACCGCGTGCTCCGCAACTAGTTTCTCGTAAATCGGTGTGGTGCGTAAAGGACGTGCGGCAATTAGCTCCTCGTTCGGAAAACGAATGCTAAAGCGCCGCGAGTAATTCTCGCGCACCTTCGCTTGGGTGTAAGCCAAGGTGGCCCAATCGCCATAGCGCGCAACATCCATGCCCCAAATATCTGCCCCCGGATCGCCGTTTACCATCCATTCGGATAAGGCCAACCCCACCCCGCCACCCTGGCTAAAACCCGCCATCACGCCACAGGCAACCCAGAAATTCTTTAATCCTCGCACAGGGCCAATCAGTGGATTGCCGTCAGGCGCAAAGGTAAAGGGCCCGTTCACGACTTTCTTAATACCCGCCGATTCAAGTGCCGGAAAATGCGCAAAACCCACTTCTAAACTAGGCGCAATGCGCTCCAGATCATTTGGTAGCAGATCCTGACCGAAATCCCAGGGGGTTGTGTGCGTCGACCATGGCACCCCCGCGCGCTCGTAGGTGCCCATGAGCATGCCACCGCGTTCTTGGCGAATATAAATCTCGCCCTCGAAATCAATACAATGAAGTTGCTCCTTTTTGCCGACCAGTTCCGGCATATCACCCGTTATCAGGTACTGATGTTCCATCGCTAAAATCGGCAATTCGAGTCCTACCATACGGCCAACTTCGCGAGCCCAAAGGCCCGCTGCATTAACTACGTGCTCCGCATGCACATTGCCCTGATCGGTAATGACATCCCAAGTTCCGTCGGCGCGGCTCTTAAGATCCACGACCCGAGTATGACGTACGATTTCGGCGCCGCCAATCTGGGCCGATTTTGCATAAGCGTGAGTCACGCCATAGGGATCAACGTGGCCTTCAATGGGATCGTACATCGCACCTTTGAAATGCGCTTTGTTCATTAGGGGAAAGAGCTTGGCTGCCTCGTCCACTGAAATCATTTCCAAGTCCATACCGAGATAACGCCCACGTGCCTTCGCCATTTTCAACCAATCAAGCCGCTCGCGGGTACCTGCCAACATAATGCCGCCGGTAATATGGACACCGCAGGATTGTCCCGAGATTTTTTCAATTTCTTCATACAGCTTTATGGTGTATTGCTGTAGTTTCGCCACATTAGGATCGCCATTGACCGTGTGCATGCCGCCGGCAGCGTGCCAGGTTGAGCCTGAGGTGAGCTCAGCGCGCTCAATCAATAGCACGTCTTTCCAGCCGGCTTTGGTTAGGTGATACAGCACGCTTGCGCCTACCACGCCACCACCAATCACCACGACTTTTGTGTGGCTCTTCATAATCGCATCCTTAAAAAATTATTCGTTTGAAACGGCTAAATGCAAATTCGATTGAATTGCCGCAGCGCCGGTCCCGGACCCCGTGCCGAAACGGTTAATCAGCCAAGAACGGAATAGGGCAATAGCCGTATCGCTTAAAGCCTCCGGATGGGTAATCAAATAATAACCGTAACCATCATCGAGGCTGTGCTCAAACGGGCTGGCTAATCGACCTGTGCGGATATAGTCACTGAACAAATAATTATCCACCAACGCAATGCCCTCCCCGCTTAAAGCGTATTGCACGGCAAGCACGGCGGTATCAAACACCAGACCCCGCTCAATATTAACCGCACTCATATTGGACTGACGGGTAAATTGGGTCCACATATGATGTCGTGGCAAATCCGCAATACGGACATGCACAAGTTCGTTGGACTCGATGAACTCTTGTAGGCTCTTGCCTTCATTGCGCGCAGCCACCTGTGGATGACATAAGAGACTCATTCGCACCGGCCATAATAGATCAGTGACCATATCCGTGACAGTAGGTTTGGAGTACACCACGGCGACATCGACGTCACTAGGTGGAGTCCCGACTCCATAGGGACTTACTAGATCAATTTCCACGTCGGCGGCCGCGCGGCGAAAGTCGCGCAATATAGGCACCGCCAAATGGACCGCAAAACTCGGCGGCATTTGCACGCGCAAGGTCCGCAAGCTTGGCGCGCCTTCATTGCGCAAATCATCAAGCGCATATTCCAAACGATCAAAAGATTTCATCACCGCCGGTAATAAGTGCTGCCCCGCCTTGGTGAGCACTAGCGAGTGCGGTTTACGCTCGAACAATTGTGTACCGATGAGCTTCTCAAGCGCAATTACATGCCGCGACAGTGCGCTTTGCGAAATTAACAACGCGTTGGCCGCTGCAGTAAAACTACTATGCTTGGCGACGCCCTCAAAGGCGCGTAGCGCGTTTAAAGGTAACCAACGGCGATCAATAATTGTTTTACTCATCGTTAGTTCTATGCATGTCAATTACGGTGACCAACCCTTAGTGTAATCTAGCGCGCGTTGCTGATCGGCAGCAATGGTCTTGGTTGCCAGATATAAATGGTAAGTCGCCCACAATCCGGTTGGCACCAGTAACAACATCGCAGACCGTAGCGAGGCCGCATCGTTGGCGTGCCCCCCTGCCAGCCAATCACTGATGAAGCCCACGAATTGGGGTGCGACCATCAAATTGAAAATATTGGCGACTAATAATGATACCGCTATAAACATGGATCGCATGTGACAGGGTGCGAGATTTTGCAGCAGTCCAAAACACGGGCCGATATAAAAATAAATCGCCGGAATGAACAACCAAAACATGAAACGTGCTGTCGTTAGCGAGTGGGTCCAATACGCAAAAAATGACGGTAGGATTGCAAAGCCTATCCCTAACGTTAATAGCCAGGCCACGCGTCGCGGATCTGCCATCGAAGGACGCGATAAAAACCACGCGGTACCGACGGTAGCGAGCGATCCGCCAATCAGATGACAAAGGCTGGTGACGTCTGCCGCTGCGAATACGTTCAAACCATACTGACGTTGCAGAAAGGCCGGCGTCCAATACATCAAGCCCCAACCCCATAGCGCGCACACGCCACCACCCATGACGATATGGAAGGCGGCCTTTTGTTGCCACATAAAGCGTAAGGTCTCTCCCAATGACGCTTGAGTACCATCGTTCGCGGCATCACAACGCCCGCGAGCTGGCTCGCGAATGGTGAGATAGACCATTACCCCCAACAACAACCCCGGCACGCCTAGAGCTAAAAATGCTATTCGCCAGTTATAAGCATGTGCTACCCAGCCAGCGGGAGTTTGCGCAATCCAAGCGCCGATTGGGGCACCGAGGGCTAATACTGTCAGCGCCATGGGGCGCCTATTCGCCGGAAAACAGTCCGACACAATCGAAGCCGACGGTGGCGTACCACCCGCCTCGCCCACACCGGCTCCCACGCGCGCAAATAGAAATTGCCAATAGGTTTTAGACAATCCGCACATCGCGGTCATGCCCGACCAGAGAATAAGGGATATCGATAAAATATTGCGGCGGTTGGCGCGATCCGCAAGCCACGAAATCGGAATACCGCAGGTGACATAGAAAAACGCTAGCGGAATACCGGTGAGGAAGGCCACACCAGCGTCGCTTAAGTGCAGATCCAGACGAATCGGCTCTAACACCGTGGATACGACATAACGGTCGGCGATATTGATGGCGTAGATTAAGCACATCATGACGAGCACATACCAACGCTCGTTTACGGAAGGTATCGCCACTCGTGGAAGATCAATTGCAGTACTTGCCATCTCGCCCCCTTGTCACTTTGAGCACCATACAGGGTTCGTTGATTTTTCGCGACGGGGTCCCTTAAACGCGCAAAAACTCATGGGGTAATCGGGAAATGGCATAAGCGCCCCAGCGCAGCCGGGCCTAATAAGTATTAAGCTCTCTCAATATGCAGGAATATGATTACATCGTGATCGGCGCAGGCTCGGCTGGCTGCGTGCTCGCCGACCGCCTTACGCAAAATGGCGACAGACGCGTACTGCTATTAGAAGCGGGTGGTTCGGACTCGCGCTTCTGGATTAAGACGCCGATTGGCTATGGCCGCACCTTCGCTGATCCTCTAGTCAATTGGAAATATCAAACAGCCCCTATTCCGGGCCTTAACAATCGCACTATGTACTGGCCCCGCGGCCGCGTGGTGGGGGGATCGAGTTCTATTAATGCGCTGGTGTATTGTCGCGGAATGCCAGTGGATTTTGATGATTGGCGGCAGATGGGTAATGTAGGTTGGGGTTGGGAGGACGTGCGTCCCTATTTTGAGAAAATAGAACGTCGCGTAGACCCAGCGGGTCATGCTCGCGGCGATCAACCCCAAGACGTTAAGGACGTCACGCCGTTCTTGCATCCCATGCGCGCTAATTGGCTGGCTGCAGCCGCGGAGTTAGGGGTTCCCGTGACAGACGATTTCAACGGCGCTAAGCCTGAAGGCCTCGGGTGCTACCAGCTCACGATTCGCAATGGACGACGCTGGTCGGCTGCCGATGCTTTTCTGCGCCCCGCTCTAGCCCGCGGCAGTGTTGCACTTCAAACGAGCATTTGGGTGCAAAAAATTCGCTTCAATGGGCGTCGCGCCGAGGGAGTGGAATATGAACGCGATGGCGTAAAGTGTTTCGCACGAGCCAATCGCGAGGTAATTGTGAGTGCGGGCGCGGTTAATTCGCCGCAACTATTGCAGCTATCAGGCATCGGGCCGGGCGCGTTACTACAACAACACGGCATTACCCCGTTGCTCGACAACCCCGCGGTCGGTGGCAACCTGCAAGATCATCTAGCCGTGGTCTATTCTTATAAAGCTACACAACCTACCTTGAACGGACAATTAAGTTCGCTGCAGGGGCAATTGATTTCGGGATTGCGTTACTTATTAACGCGTAGCGGTCCGTTGGCTCTAAGCGTTAATCAATTTGGGGGTTTTCTGCGCGCAGATCCCGCAGCCACTCGCCCCGATATGCAATTGTATTTTAACCCCGTGACCTATGGTTCCGGCGATGCGAAACGTACTCGCATCGCAGTCGATCCTTTTCCCGGCTTTTATCTGTGCTTTCAACCAACTCGCCCGACCAGTCGCGGGCGCATCGATATTGCGAGTGCTGATTTCCGGACCTCGCCTACTATCCACCCCAATTACTTGTCGACTGATAAGGACATTCAAGACGTCATTCACGGCGGGCGTTTGATTAAAGCCATTGCCCGCACGCGCGCTATTAGCAATTTAATTAAGGAGCCTATTGCTCCGGTGCTTGAACACATGAGCGATGACGCCTTACTCGAAGATTTTCGGGCGCGGGCTGCGACCGTGTATCACCCGGTGAGCACCTGTCGCATGGGCAGGTCCTTCAACGATTCGGTGGTGGATGCCGAATTGCGCGTGCACGGTGTCGAAAACTTACGCGTGGTGGATGCCTCGGTGTTTCCAGCCGTGACGTCTGCCAATACCAATGCGCCCACGCTGATGGTCGCGTATAAGGCAGCCGATCTAATTTTAGCGAACCATAAACGGTAAGGGATTCGATATGAAACTTGGTAGTCTCAAGGTCTTCGTGGTGGGTAACCCTCCGCCCGGTTTTGGGGGACGCTACTTTGTGTTTTTAAAGCTCAAAACTGCCTGTGGCATTGAGGGCGTGGGGGAAGTCTATTCGGCCACCTTTAGCCCCAAGGTCATCGCCGCCATGATTGAAGATGTGTTCGCGCGGTGCTTCTTTGAGCGTGACCCGTTTCAAATCGAATCCCTGTGGCGTGAGAGCTATGGCTCCGGTTTTTCGTTGCGACCCGACCTGTCACTGATGGGCGTTATCAGCGGCTTGGAAATGGCCTGCTGGGACATCATGGGTAAGTCGCTCAACCAACCGATTTACAAATTACTCGGTGGCAAGGTTCACGAAAAATTGCGCGCCTACACCTATCTGTATCCGGATACGGCCAAGGGTGAAGGCGATGAGTTTTATCACGACGCGGATCGATCGGCTGCGCGTGCAGCGGAGTATGTAAAGCAAGGATTCACCGGTTTGAAGTTTGATCCGACCGGCGGGTTCTCGGCCTATGATCCCCGGCAACCCACTCAAGAAGCTTTGGAGCGTAGCGTGCGCTTGGTGCGGTTAGTGCGTGAGGCGGTAGGTCATAAAGCTGATCTACTAGTCGGCACTCACGGTCAATTCAGCACGTCTGGGGCGATTCGTTTGGCTAAGCAACTAGAGCCCTTTGATCCCTTGTGGTTCGAAGAGCCGGTGCCTCCGGAAATGCCAGAGCAAATGGCGATTGTGGCGCGCGGCACGAGCATACCGATTGCCACTGGTGAACGGTTGACCACTAAATATGAGTTCGCTCGTGTGCTGGCATGCGGCGCTGCGAATATTTTGCAAATCAATTTGGGCCGCGTCGGCGGCATTCTCGAGGCGAAAAAAGTGGCAGCACTGGCAGAAGTACATTATGCGCAAATTGCTCCGCATCTGTACTGCGGACCGATTGTGGGAGCGGCGAATATTCAGATCGCGACCTGTAGCCCCAATTTTCTAATTCTCGAGAGCATTCAGCAATGGGGTGGCTTTCACGCCAAGATTTTAAAGCAACCGATTCGTTGGGAAGCAGGCTATGTGATTCCACCCACCGAGCCCGGCTTGGGCGTAGAGCTTGATGAGGCGGTGGCGCTGGCGAATCCTTATGTGGGGATGGGTTTACATTTAGAGATGATTGATCGACCGTTGGGATGATTGCACTTGCAACCGCATCATGCTTCGGCAATATCTTGATAGTCTTTCGCCTCGACGCGCTGGGGCATCTGGATCGCTTCTGCAGGAGGTTTCCACCAGACATATTTGGCGGCAATAAACGTCAGCAATGTGAGAGTAGGATGCATCGAAATTCGCCTTAAATTATAGCCTTATGACCGATCAGGATTAAACTACTTTGCAACCTGATACTTATAAAAACGTGTGACCAATTACACCGATAGGTCATTTAGTGTGATGGCTAGCGTCTTGGTCTTCTGGCCACTAACGCGCCCGCCCGTAGTTCGTTTCCGTCGCCGAAGTTAATCTAAAAATATTTCTCAAATGGCATTAGCGCAATTGCCGGTCGGGCATGATACTAAGCACAATTTATAACAGTTCATTTTCAGGAGAGATGCCTTGCGTTACGGATTCGTCGGATTGGGCCATTTGGGTAAACACCTTGCTGTGAACCTAGTTCGCGGCGGATTTGAAGTCAGCGTGTTTGATTTAGAGCGGCGCAACGCCGAGCCGGTATTGGCGGCGGGTGCTCAATGGGCCGAATCGGTGGCGACTCTTGCCGCCTCTTGTGATTGCCTGATTACTTGCCTGCCCTCACCGGCTGCTACCACCGCAGTGCTTGACTTGGCGCTGCCGGCGATGCGCGCGGGCAGCACTTGGATTGAAATGAGCACTAACGATTTTGCCGAAGTCGAGGCACTGGCGGTGCGTGCGGCGGCGGTACAAGTGACGACCCTCGCCTGCCCGGTGACGGGCGGGGTTCACCGCGCCGAGGCCGGCGATATCACTGTACTTGTTGGTGGCCAGCAACAGGTGTTTGAAAAGCACCGCGAAGCGCTTGAAGCCATGGGGGGCAAGGTGATTTATTTAGGGGGAATTGAACAAGCAGCGGTTACTAAGGTGGTGACCAATATGCTCGCCTTCATCCATTTAATTGCTGCGGGTGAAGCCTTAATGTTATGCGCTAAAGCGGGTGTTGAGCTGCGTTCGGCCTATGAGGCCATCGCTGCAAGTTCTGGTAATAGTTTCGTGCATGAGACCGAGAGCCAAGTTATTATGAATGGCTCCTATGATATTGGTTTTACAATGGATTTGGCCTGCAAAGATGCGGGGTTTGCACTTGAATTTGGACGCCGATTTGGAGTGCCCTTAAGGCTTGCGGGGGTCATGGAGCAAACCTTTATTGAGGGCCGCGCGAAGTATGGCGGAGCCGCATGGTCGTCGATGATTGTGAAGCTATTGGAAGACGCCGTTGGCACTCCCCTGCGTGCGCCAGGCTTCCCCGCAAAGCTCGGACCGTCAGACTAGCTGACATCTAATTTTCACATAGTGGAATCTATAATGGGCATGAGTGTGCATCATTACCACAAAAATAAAGGGTTCTAAGTTGCATTTGTAATGCTATTCTTCGGCCTACGTCATAAAGAAGGGATTAAAGCATGAATTCGAATCAGAAATTATCGTATGCCATTGCAGCGATTTTAAGTGGAAGCGCTGGCGGGTATGCTTATTCCGCACCTGCCGCTGGGGACTCCGACGTTAACGCGATTCAAGAAATTGTGGTGACCGCGCAGCGTCGCACGGAAAATGTGCAAAACGTTCCGATCACGATTCAGGCGCTCACGGCGGAAACGTTAGGCCAGCTCAGTGCCACGACTTTTGACGACTATGTAAAGTATCTCCCCAACGTTACCGCTCCTGGCAATGGTCCGGGACAGGGAAATATTTTCATGCGCGGCTTGAGTTCTGGCACCCATGGCGGTAGCCAGTCAAGCGGCACTGTCGGCGGCTTCCCAAACGTAGCGATATACCTGGATGATCAGTCTGGACAATTACCGGCGCGCAACCTCGATATCTACGCGGCTGACCTTGAGCGCATCGAAGTTCTGGAAGGACCGCAAGGAACGCTGTTTGGTGCAGGAGCGCAGGCAGGCGTGGTTCGCTACATTACGAACAAGCCTAAGCTCGACAAGACCGAGGCGACGGTCGATGCCGGATACGGTACAACGGCGCATGGCGATCCCAATAGTGATCTCACGGCCGTGCTGAATTTGCCGCTTATTACTGATAAATTGGCGGTACGCGCGGTCATCTACAACGAGAAACGTGGCGGCTACATCGACAACGTTCCAGGTACGTTTACGCGTAAAGACAGCGATCTTGGCATCTACTATGCGAATTATGCAACAGCCTGCAAACTCGGTTCTCCGGCCGCGGGCGTGTGCTCGCCGATACTCGATGGATCCGGAAAGAATCTCAATGGCACGACGGCCAACGGCGTTCCTCCCGGCAGCCCAGTAATCAATAATAACGCCATTGCTGCACGAGCCATTAATCCGGTCACGTATCAAGGCATGCGTGTTGAAGCGTTATTCCAATTTAATGACGACTGGAGCGCACTGATTTCTCAATCGTTCCAGGACATGAATGCTCAGGGCGTTTTCTATCAGATGCCCAAGTCATCTGATAGCGTGTCGCTTAAGCCGTTGGAGGTCACTCTCTTCAATAACGCTTATAACAAAGATAAATTTGAGAACACTTCGTGGACCGTTAACGGTAAATTTGGTGACTTAAAGGCGGTTTACACCGGTGGGTTCTTAGATCGGCATGTCGATCAAGTTGGCGACTATACAAACTATGCGCGTGGCGTGTATGCCGATTACTATCAGTGTTATGGACCAGGAACCGGGTTCTACTTGAACACGCCCACTCCTGGGCTTACTTCAACTTGTTATTCACCGAGCACCACCTGGCGCGAGACTGAACGAAACGAGCATTTGAGCAACGAATTTCGGTTAAGTACGCCGGACGACTGGCGTCTACGTGGCATCTTGGGTGCTTTCTATGAAACCAATAAACTGTTCGATCAAACCGACTGGCTATATAAGACTATTCCGAATTGCATCTCGAACGCGACTCCTGGTACGGCCGGAAACGGAAATACCGGTTGCATGTCCAATGTAGGGACCGCTCCGGGTGCGAGTGTTGAGAATCCAGGAGCCCAAAACGATAATGTGGCTTTCTTCGAAGACGCCCAGCGAGTCGTAAAGCAGACCGCCTTCTTCGGCTCGGCGGATTTCGATCTGATTCCCAAGATACTCACGGTGACGGCAGGAACGCGACATTATAATTTTGACAATTCCTTTAGAGGTAGCGTTACCAGCAGTTTCGGATGCTTCGAGGCGGGTGCAGCGGCAGGCGGCTGCGTCGCGGGCGCCAATAACTTAGATAAGAGAAACCTAACTTCCAAAGAATCTGGATTCAAGAGTCGCGCCAACCTGACCTGGCATATCACGCCCGATGTTATGCTCTATTACACTTG
>JAYVYN010000210.1:0-3040 GCA_043784265.1 Gammaproteobacteria bacterium
GTGGCTGGCAATTGCCACAAGAGATTTTTCGCTTCGCTAGGAGATCGCGTAGCTTAACCCCGCCGCAGTCCTCGCAGCGTGCAATTCCAAGTTCATCATTTCTTGCTAGAGCTGTCAGTAAGAACCATGCATGTTCAAATGAAATTTTGATTGGCGCATGTAATTCTCAGTACGCCTCGTAGGTCTGACATAACAGGCTGCTTGAATCGAGCGACCCATGAAAGTCGACTATGGAGCGACAATGATATCGAAGCGCTGAGCTTGACGGCATCCGCTGTTCACGAGTACGGCGCGTTAGAGGGGATTGCGCTCCTCATATAAGGAAATGTTGGCTGCGACGCCACTACGCGCGCGATCTCGCTCGGCGCGGCCTGCGTCGGGAAAAACACGGGTTACCGAGTGTTGAGCGCTTCAATGGCAAGGTGCGTGATAAAACCAGCAACGATTACCGAAATAATTACCTGCAGGCCGAGGCGATTATCGCCATACTCATGCAGCATAACAAAGAGGAGCGATTAAACGCGATTTTAGGTTATAGGATGCTGACAACCTAGCATCGTGGACAACCGGATGAAGTTCGAGATAGGCGTGCGCGGCGAATAGCTGCGGCCCGTGCGCATCGTAGAATGACCAACTAGCAGCAATTGATCGAGGCGGCCTAGGCAGTGGAAGTATCCCTTTCTAACTTAAGAATTTTGTCCGGCTTGCCTCGAAGCGCTCGCGCGGGTGCTAACCTCACCCGTCATCTCCGCGAAGGTTTCCTGCCTTGGTGAGCGGCTGCAGATACACCCCGGTCGGATCGACCGCGATGAAGTTATCGGTCGGGGGCATGCGCCGTCATGGGGTATATTGCCGCTCTAATCTATAGGGAGACCCTGCATGCGAAGCCCGCCGATTTGGATTCTGCTGTCGGCCTTGGCCGCTCTAGTGACGACGGTGGACGCAGCGGTACCGCGTGCGGCGCATGGCCTGCCGCCGTCGGCGCCCACCCACGGTGTTCGTTTGGAGAAAACTTGGATCGCCATGAAGGATGGCGTCCGTCTCGCTGTTACTCTTTATAGGCCTGCCGAGTCAAAGGCTGGCGAACACTTCCCTGCGCTGCTCGAATACCTGCCGTATCGAAAGGACGACGATGAAGCGATCCGCGACTACGGCACGCACGCCTACTTCGCCAGGCGCGGCTACGTCGGCGCGCGGGTGGACATTCGAGGGTTTGGCGCCAGCGAGGGCACGCCGCCCGATCGAGAGTACTCGGCCCAGGAGCAGCAAGATGCCGAGGAAATCATTGCCTGGCTCGCGCGCCAGCCGTGGTCGAACGGCAATGTAGGAATGCTCGGAATTTCCTGGGGCGGTTTCAATTCCATACAAATGGCTCTACGCAAGCCGCCTGCGCTCAAAGCCATTCTCGCCGTTGCCGCGACCGATGAGTTGTTCAAGGAAGACGTGCACTACATGGATGGAGTATTTCACGTCGACGAATTCGAACTCACCATGGATCTGGATCAAGGACGGCCAGGCGCCCCTGATTTCACGCTGGACGAGTCGGTGATCGGTCCGCGCATGGATTCGACCCCATGGTCCCTTACCTACATGAAGCACCAGCGCGACGGTGCCTTCTGGCGCGCACCCTTGCGCCCCATAGAACAATTGGAAGTGCCGGCCTTCCTCATCGGCGGTTTCCAAGACGGGTACCGCGACAGCATTCCGCGCATGTTGGAAAAAGTTAAAGCGCCGATCAAGGCATGGATCGGTCCTTGGAATCACGGCTTTCCCAACGGTAGCGATTATGGGCCGATGTATGAATGGCGGGACCAAGCGGTGAGATGGTTCGACTACTGGCTCAAGGGACGCGACACGGGGGTGCGCAGCGACCCACGGGTCGTCATCTACCAACAGGGTTGGCATGCTCCCACATCTAAATCCCAGGATGTGCCCGGTGAATGGCGCGCCGAAGCCTGGCCGCCAGCTGGACTTACGCCAATGACCCTGTATCTTCAGCCCGATCATCTTTTGTCACCGCAGGATTCGAGCACCGCGCAAGACCAGCTTCGTTATATACCCTCCGCGGGTGTCGAGGCCGGGTTCTGGTGGGGAGAATTGTTGACCGACCAACGCCCCGTCGATGCGTTTAGCCTCACCTATGACTCCGCGTTACTCACAGAAGATGTTGCCATATTGGGGATGCCGCGGATGAACCTGCAGGTCTCCGCCGATGCGCCCCTCGCCAACTGGTTCGTGCGCCTATCGGATGTGGCGCCGGACGGACAGGTCACCATGGTGACGGGCGCCGGCATCAGTGGCGCTCAGCGCAACTCGATGAGTGAGCCTGTCGATCTGACACCGGGCCAAGTATATCCTCTGTCTTTTGATCTGCATCTGGCCTCCTGGGTATTTCCCAAGGGTCACCGCATCCGGATCGCCGTGTCGAATGCGCTCTGGCCGATGAACTGGCCGACTCCCTACCCCATGACCACCTCGCTGCTGCTAGGTGAGGACACGGCTTCGCAAAAGTACACGGCATCGCACGGCGACAATGCAGCTCAAAGCGACACCGTGGCGCACAGCATGACCTCATCGCGCGTCATGCTGCCACGCGTGCCGGTCCACGGACCCAAAGCACCTTCGTTCGCAGCCCCCGAACGGATCGAAGAACCGGTTGGGATCAAGGCGATTGGCGGCGGCACATGGCCGGGCGAATGGACGGAGTTGCGAGATCAAGGCAAGCAGCGCAGTACGGTGATATGGAAAGGAACCACCGCAGTCTCCTATCCATGGGGGCGATTTGATCATTCCGAAAAGCTTACCTACGATATCGACGATGCCCACCCTGACACTGCGACCGTGCAGGGCGATTCGGAATATATTCAGGCAGTGAAGGATCACGTGCTCACGTGGCGTGGACGGCTCAACATTTCGAGTGATGCGCGCACCTTCTTTTACAAGTACACGCGCACCCTGATGCGCGACGGTGTGCTCATACGCACTAAGACTTGGGAAGAGCCTATTGCTCGAGATCATCAATGACCTTCCCCGACGCTTT